>CAZJVO010000021.1:0-19241 GCA_964549815.1 uncultured Dehalococcoidales bacterium
AGAAATGGATGCCGTATATGCGCTCGACTACGAACGCGCCCAGCACCCCTATTACGAACGGCAGGGAAAGGTAAAAGCGCTGGAAACCATCAGGTTCTCTATATCAACGCATCGCGGCTGCTACGGTGAATGCAATTTCTGCGCTATTACCGTACATGAGGGACGAACGGTGCAATGGCGCAGCCAGAAATCTATCCTTTCCGAAGCAGAAAAAATCGCGTCCATGCCCGATTTCAAGGGATATATTGTAGATGTCGGTGGGCCAGCCGCCAACATGTACGGTTTCGAATGTAGAAAAAAACTGCAACAGGGGGCATGCAAAGATAAAAGATGCCTTTATCCTCAAATATGCCCTTCTCTGGTAATCGACCACAAACCTCAAATCGAGTTGCTGCGGAAAATCAGGTGCATACCGGAAGTGAAAAAGGTATTCGTAGCGTCGGGAATCCGCTATGACCTGCTTTTAAACGACAAGCAACACGGCGAAGAATATCTCCGGGAACTGGTAAAATACCATATCTCCGGACAGATGAAAATCGCCCCCGAACATACCGAGGACAGCGTATTGAGAAGAATGGGAAAACCGGGTAAAGAGCTACTACTGCAATTCAAAGCATTGTTCGATAAAACAACCCAAAAAGCAAAGAAAGAACAATTTTTGACTTATTATCTGATAGCCGCCCATCCCGGATGCACGGCAAGCGATATGAACAAACTGAAACGCTTTACTTCACGTGAGCTTAAAATGAACCCTGAGCAGGTGCAGATTTTCTGCCCGGCGCCGTCCACATATTCAGGGCTGATGTACTATACGGAAACCGACCCCTTCAGCGGGAAGAAGATATTTGTCGAAAAAGACCTCAGTAAGAAAGAATTGCAGAAAGATATTGTGGTAAAGAAGCAGCCGGCTGATAAAAATAGCTGCTATTGATAAAAATTATAAATTTGTTTTACAATACCCATGCGTCAGTGATATAATAAAGTTAATTAAATAACACCTTTAATGCTAGTCCAGAGAGGCTGGCAAGGGTAATATAAATCTATGCGAGTTTACCTCTTGCTGGCAAAATTACAGTAAGAGGTTTTTTTATGGCTAAAAAAGTAATAATGACCGAAGCCGATATCAAGCGCACGCTGGCTCGTGTTTCCCACGAGATTATCGAACGCAATAAGTCCACTGATAACATCATACTGGTCGGTATGCGGACACGCGGTGTCCCTATTGCTAACCGGCTGGCATCTAACATCGAGGAATTTGGGGGGATTAAAATCCCCGTCGGTATTCTGGATTTCAGTCTCTATCGGGATGATATATCATCCATTAACCGACAGCCAGTCATAAAAAGTACGAACATTCCTGCTAGTGTAGATGAAAAGATAATAGTTCTGGTAGATGATGTCTTATATACAGGACGCAGCGTGCGTGCAGCACTGGATGCCATTATAGACCTGGGGCGCCCTCTATCCATCCAGTTAGCCGTTCTTGTTGACCGGGGACATAGAGAGCTACCAATACGTGCCGATTATGTTGGTAAGAACATCCCCAGCTCCAGAGATGAAGAAATACAGGTTCGATTAATCGAAACCGATGGAGTGGATGAAGTGGCAATTATCCCGATATCCGGCAGGGAGGGTTAACTATGGAAGCGGTAAAGCAGGTTAAAATATCTGGTATCGATGAGGAAAAAACAGTGCCTGTAAAAAATGCAATCTGGAAACATAAACATATCCTCGATCTTGACGACTTTACTGCGGATGAGATTAATCTTGTCATGCAAACTGCAGATGCCATGCATGAAATCCTTTTGAGACCTATAAAGAAAGTCCCCACACTGAGGGGGAAAATAGTGGTAACATTATTTTATGAAGCCAGCACACGCACACGCTCTTCCTTCGAGCTGGCAGCTAAAAACCTGAGCGCTGAAATCACCAACCTGACGGTTTCTTCCAGCAGCATCACCAAAGGGGAAAGCCTGATAGATACTCTGGAAACCATGGAAGCGCTAGGCGCTGACATAGTAGTAATGAGACACCCCTGCTCGGGAGCGCCGAATCTGGCATCGAAACACATTAAAGCCAGTATTATAAACGCCGGAGACGGCTGGCATGCTCATCCTACACAGGCACTGCTGGACATGTATACAATATTAAAGTACAAGAACAGTATAAAAAACCTGAAGGTAACGCTTATCGGCGATATCATCCACAGTCGCGTCGCTCACTCCAATATCTGGAGTCTGACTAAAATGGGAGCCGATGTCACCATCTGCGGCCCTTCCACCCTCTTACCCAAAGGGATGGATAATCCGCAGCCTTATTTCCCCAAAGTTAAGGTCACTACAGATATCGATAAAGCAATTAAAGGCGCCGATGTGGTCATGGGGCTTCGTTTGCAACTGGAAAGGCAACAAAGTGGCCTACTTCCCAGCATTCGTGAATATGCACGGCTATACCAGATTACCGAAGAGCGCCTCTCAAAAGCAAATAAGGATGTGATAGTCATGCATCCAGGCCCTGTAAATGAAGATATTGAAATTGCCTCAGAAGTTGTCCACGGCAAGAGGTCGGTTATTACAGAACAGGTAACAAATGGAGTAGCCGTGCGCATGGCATTGTTCTATCTGTTAGCTGGAGGCAGCCGCAATGAATAAAACAATGCTCATAACAAACGGACGCATTATCGACCCGTCACATGAATTGGATACTAAGGGCGATTTATTAATTACCGACGATAAAATAAAAGATATAGCGCCGGAAATCAAGGAAATCCCTGCTGATTGTAATGTGCTTGACGCAAATGGAATGATAGTCTGCCCTGGGTTTATCGATTTCCACTGTCATCTGCGACAGCCAGGCTTCGAGGAAAAAGAAACTCTTGTAACAGGAAGCAGGGCTGCCGCAAAGGGCGGTTTTACAACTATCTGCTGTATGCCTAATACTAATCCTCCTCTCGATACCCGGGCTGCTATAGATTATATAAAAGCCGCCTCTGCTGCCGATGCCTGCATCAGGGTTTTACCAATCGGATGTATAACCAGAGGACGGACAGGCAAAGAGCTGGCAGATATGGGTGAACTTGTCGAAGCGGGGGTGGTTGCTTTCAGCGATGACGGCTCTACGGTAGCTGATTCACGCATAATGAAGCAGGCGCTTGAATACAGCCTGATATTCGGTCTGCCTGTAAGTGACCATTGTGAAGATGTCATGCTTTCAGAAGGTGGTCAGATAAACGAGGGCATAATTGCCACAAGGCTTGGATTGAGAGGTATTCCCAACGCAGCCGAAGAGAATATCATCTCGAGGGATATTGCACTGGCTAAGCTGACAGGAGCCAGAATACATATTGCCCACGTAAGTACAGAAGGTTCGGTAGAACTCATTCGCAAAGCCAAAAAAGATGGCGTCAAAATTACCGCTGAGGTAACTCCTCATCACCTTACTATGGATGAGGAGTTGGTGCTCGGTTACGATACCAATGCCAAAGTCAATCCCCCTCTGCGTACCCGGAAGGATATCAGTTCATTGATTGAAGGGCTTAAGGATGGGACAATCGATATAATTGCTACCGACCATGCCCCGCACACCAATAACGAAAAACTGTGCGAATTTGCTATGGCTCCTTTTGGTATCAGTGGATTTGAGACTGCTCTGGGAAGCCTTATGAAACTTGTACATCAAGGCGATATGGAAATCAATCTTCTGATATCAAAATTGACCGCCGAGCCTGCAAAGATTATTGGCAACAGATTCGGCAAACTGGGGATATTAGCAGAGGGAAATACTGCCGATATTACCATTTTTGACCCCGATGCAGAATGGACGGTAGATATAAGCGAGTTCCTTTCCAAAGGGAGAAACACACCACTCAACGGTGCAAAATTAAAGGGAAAAGTTATGGCAGTAATATACAACGGAAATTTGGTATATAAGGACAACTCGGTCAAACTAGGAGTTAAATAGTGAACAGAAAAGCGATTCTGGTACTTGAAGACGGTTCTATATTCGAAGGATATTCCTTTGGTGCTGAAACAGAGACTTATGGAGAAGTGGTATTTAATACCAGCATGTCAGGCTATCAGGAAATTCTGACCGATCCATCCTACGCCGGGCAGATTGTGATAATGACATATCCCCTGATAGGCAATTATGGAATCAATGATTACGATTTCGAATCCGATAATATACGAGTCAGTGGGTTTGTTGTACGAGAAGAATGTGAAACGCCGAGCCATTACCAGAGCAAAAAAACTATCCAGGAGTATCTGGCGGAAAAAGGTATCCCCGGTATATACGGAATTGATACCCGCGCGATAACCCGCCTGCTCCGCTCTTGCGGTGTAATGCGTGGTGTTATCGCTACCGATAAAACGCCTCAACAGGCATTGTCGGATATAAAAACCATGCCTGATTACGGCAGCACGGATTTTGTGCATAAGGTCTCAACCACAGAGCCTTACTATTGGCAACCAGAGCAAACTGCAGATGGAGCCTACAATATCGTTGTTTTAGATTGTGGTTTGAAATTTAGCATCCTTAGAATATTGCAGTCTCTCAATTGCCGGCTAAATATCTTACCATGCGATACATCAGCCGGTGAAATATTGAAGCTTAATCCCGACGGGATCATCCTTTCTCCCGGGCCTGGTAATCCTGAGCTACTGGATTACATTGTTAACAATATAAAAATATTAGCAGAGACGAAACCGATAATGGGCATATGTCTGGGTAATCAACTTATAGGCAGAGCATTCGGTGCCAGAACTTTTAAATTGAAGTTCGGCCATCGCGGTGGGAATCATCCTGTTAAAGAATTGAGTAACGGGAGGGTCCATATCACAGCACAGAATCACGGCTTCGCTTTAGACCCGGATACTATCGGAAACGGACTGGAAATAAGCTTTTTGAATCTCAACGATGGAACAGTCGAAGGGGTAAGGCACACAGAACTGCCGATTTTCGGCATCCAGTATCACTCTGAGGCATCCCCTGGCCCGCTGGATACTACCTATATGTTCAAACAATTTTTAGCAATGATTGATAAGAATGATTAAAAAAGACATTGTTATAGCTTGTGAGGAAAAACTTAAAGAACCTGCAAAACGGCTTAGAACGAATATGACCGATGCAGAAAGAGTCCTTTGGTCAAAACTAAAATTGAAACAGATAAATGGATATCAGTTCTACAGACAGAAACCTATAGGCAATTATGTAGTCGATTTTTATTGTCCATCAGCAAAGATAGTGATAGAAGTCAATGGAGGACAGCACTTTTCGGATGAAAATACAGTGCTCGATAAAATAAGAGATAATCATATGCAAAAACTCGGTTTAAGAGTTTTAAGGTTTACCAATATAGATGTGCTTACGAATATCGGGGTTATTGATTATATTTTAAGTATTATTGGGGACACAACGGGTGCGGAGAAAATCCCCCTTGTTCCCCCTTTTCAAAAGGGGGAGAATACGCCCTCTTTTAAACGTAAAGAGAAGCTAATTATTCGTAGCGGGATTTCTTTAGATAATAAGGGGAAAGGCAAAACTTAATAGCCATTCTCTCATTTGTGCACAGGGAGACAATTTAGTCACTTCTTCCTTTCGTAAAGAGAGATTGAGAGGGATTTAAATAGTATACATATCGCAAACTTGGAAGGAAATTATTAAATGACTGACAAACCTAAAAAAGTATTGATTATCGGTTCGGGGCCTATCGTTATCGGGCAGGCGGCAGAGTTCGACTATGCCGGAACACAGGCATGTAAAGCCATGCGCGAAGAGGGAATCATCTCTGTGCTTGTCAACTCCAACCCGGCAACCATCATGACCGATGAAGATATAGCCGACATCGTTTATATAGAGCCCTTAACAGTCGAAGTCATCAGCCGTATTATCGAAAAAGAGCGCCCCGATGGTCTGCTACCTACGCTGGGGGGGCAGACCGGGTTGAATATGGCTGTTGACCTTGCCAATGCGGGAGTGCTTGAAAAGTACGACGTCAGATTGTTGGGGACTCCCCTGGAAGCCATTCGTAAAGGCGAAGACAGGGAGCTCTTTAAAGAAATGCTCCAGGAAATAGATGAGCCGGTTCCTCCCAGTGCTACTGTTAATAACCTTAAAGAAGCCCACGAAGTGGCGCAGAAATTAGGATTACCGCTTATTATCCGCCCTGCTTATACACTGGGCGGCACCGGAGGAGGTTTTGCAAATACATGGGAGGAACTTGACCATGTGGTATCTACAGGCCTGAATGCCAGCCCGATACATCAGGTACTGCTGGAGATATCCCTGGTGGGTTGGAAAGAGATAGAATACGAGGTTATGCGTGATGGTGCCAATAACTGCATTACTATATGTAATATGGAAAATATCGACCCTATGGGGGTGCATACAGGCGATAGCATAGTGGTGGCCCCCACACAGACTTTGACCAATAAAGAGTGCCAGATGTTGAGAACTGCCAGCCTCAAAATAATCCGCGCACTGGGTGTGGAAGGCGGATGCAATGTACAGTTCGCCCTCGACCCGAAGAGCAACCAGTACTATGTAATAGAAGTCAATCCCCGTGTCAGCCGCAGCTCTGCACTGGCCAGCAAGGCTACGGGATACCCTATCGCTCGGGTAGCAGCCAAGATAGCTATCGGCAAGAGACTGGATGAGATACCCAATGCGGTGACAGGAAAAACAATGGCATCATTCGAGCCGTCCATCGATTACATAGTAGCCAAGATTCCCCGCTGGCCGTTCGATAAGTTCGATTCGGGCGACAGGGTAATCGGAACTCAGATGAAAGCTACCGGAGAAGTGATGGCTATCGATAGGAGTTTCGAAGCTGCAATTCAAAAAGCCGTACGCTCTCTGGAATTTGGGAAGAGGTCTTTATTATGGGAAGACCCCAGATGGGAGCTTACGGATGATATAAAATCATTTCCTCTTTATCCCAATGACCTTCGTTTATGGGCTGTAATGGCTGCACTGCGCAGGGGAAAGACCATAGAAGAAATTGCAGGGTCCACGGGATACGACCCATGGTTTTTAAATAAGTTTAAAAATATTGTAGAGATGGAAAAAAGGCTGCTTGCCGAATCTCTTACTCCCGACCTGTTATGGCAGGCTAAAAGGCTTGGTTTTTCCGATAGCCAAATCGGCACACTTGCCGATAGACTCCCCGAACAGGTCAGGCAACTTCGCCACAATTGGGGGATGCATCCTGTTTATAAAATGGTAGATACCTGCGCTGCAGAATTCGATGCTGCCACCCCCTATTTCTACAGCAGCTATGAAAAAGAAAATGAGGCTATTCCCGAACACCGGGATAAAGCAATTGTCATCGGCAGCGGTCCAATCCGCATCGGTCAGGGTATTGAATTCGATTATTGCAGCGTTCATTCTGCCTGGGCATTGCAAAAAGCTGGCTATCACAGCATAATGGTAAACTCCAATCCTGAGACGGTTTCCACAGATTTCGATACCAGCGACCGCCTGTACTTCGAAGCTCTCGATGAAGAGAGCATGCGAGATATCATAGAAAACGAAGGGTATTATCTTGAATCCAGCCAGGATATGCTTGAACCTCCCTGTATTGTCCAGTTCGGGGGGCAGACAGCCATAAATCTGGCTACACCACTTACCAGAGCAGGGATACCTCTTATTGGCTCCAGCTCTGAGACTATCGACCTTGCGGAGGATAGAAAACGCTTTGAGCATTTTCTCAGTGAGCTCGGTATTCCCCAGGCTCCGGGTGCTGCTGTAACTACCGTTGAAGAGGCACTTAAGGTTGCAGAAATAATCGGCTATCCAGTGCTGGTGCGCCCCAGTTATGTCCTCGGCGGCAGAGCGATGGAAATTGTGCATAACGTAAATGAGCTTGCTCGTTATGTAAAATTGGCTGCAGACCTTGATACAGGACACCCTATTCTCATAGATAAATACCTGCTTGGCAAAGAATGTGAAATAGATGCTATTGGCGATGGCGAAAGTGTTTTTATACCAGGCATAATGGAACATATCGAGAGAGCCGGCGTCCACAGCGGAGATTCTATGGCGATTTATCCGGCAATCAAACTTACGAAAACAGAAATGGATACGATTGTAGATTATTCAGTACGTATTGGCATTGCCCTGGGAATAAAAGGGCTGATGAATATCCAATTCGATGTGGTAAGGGACAGCACTGGAAAATCAAAGATATACGTACTCGAGGTTAACCCACGCGCCAGCCGCACTGTCCCATTCATCTCCAAGGTTACAGGGGTCCCCATCGTAGATATTGCGACCAGGGTCATGCTTGGTCAAAGTCTCAAAGAGCAGGGATATCAATCGGGATTATTCCCCAGTAAAAAACTCATCGCCATAAAAGCGCCAGTATTTTCGATGTCAAAGCTGCTAGGTGTCGATACATATCTGGGCCCGGAGATGAAATCTACTGGCGAGGTTATGGGAATAGATACCACGTTTAACGGAGCGCTGGTTAAAGCCCTCATGGCAGCGGGATTGATGCTCCCCGAAAAAGGCAGCATGCTTTTCAGTATCGCCGACCGTGATAAAGCCGAAGCACTGCCGATAATAAAGGATTTTTATAATGCGGGTTATAAGCTATATGCTACCGAAGGTACATCCGAACTGCTGCGAAATGCCGGGTTAGCCGTCTCCATGATAAGCAAAAAACTGGGCGAAGGGCACCCCAACATTGTCGATATTATAGAGGATGGCACTGTTAATGGCGTGGTCAATACCATAACCGGCGGGCGCGTCCCTCTCAGAGATGGCTTCCATATTCGCCGCGCTGCTGCCGAAAGGCGCATCCCCTGCTTTACATCGTTAGATACCGCCAGAGCAGTTGCCGAAGTAATTACCAACGGGCAATATAGTTATAATGTACTATCTATGCCTGAATACCGCAATCGTTAAATATTCAACATATGGAGGCAATAAATAGATATTCATACACTAAGTACTGCTATACATACCGTATGTAAAGTTATCTCGAATATAGAGGTAATGCCCGGTGTTTTCCTCATGTGGATAGAAGCCCCTGAAATAGCCTGTCGGGCTAAACCCGGGCAATTTGTCATGATTTTATGTGGCGGAAATTCAATTCTCCGCCGCCCCATAAGCATACATCAGGCCTCCGATAATAAAATTGCCATTCTCTACGCCAGAATAGGCAGCGGCACTGATTGGCTTGCAAACCAGAAGGATAATGGCCAAATTGATATCCTGGGGCCTCTGGGGAACGGTTATATTATCCCCAGTGATGCTAAAAAACTGTTGCTGGTTGCAGGGGGCATGGGGATTGCTCCTCTCCTGTTTCTGTCGGATACAGCTGCCGGCTGTGGTAAAAGGGTTACATTGATTCTCGGTGCGCAGAAAGCCGCTATGGTATTACCCGATAAGCTGCTACCTGTTGGAGTGCAGCAGATAGTTACAACGGACGACGGCTCGATGGGAAGAAAAGGCAGAGCTACCGATTTATTATCTGATTATAGGGACGATGCAGATATGGTATTCGCCTGCGGGCCTGCACCGATGTATTATACGATATACAAGCAAAACCTGCTAAAAAATAAGCCCTGCCAGATTTCACTGGAAGTCCGAATGGCCTGCGGCATGGGTGTCTGCTATGGGTGTACCATCAAGACGAAACAGGGATTGAAGCAGGTTTGCCACGATGGCCCGGTGTTCAACTTCAACGATATATTATGGGACGAACTGACAGATATATAACCGATTTGTTTGGATTATATCATTATTATAAAGGAGTACGACTTATGTCAGCATTATTCAAAGGATTAGCAACCACCGTCATCTGGGTTCTTTTCATCTTCGGTCTTATAAGATTGATAGTCGGGCTGGTTATGGCATTTTCATCCGGTCCCGATACCGCGTCTATAGAAACATACCTGGACTTTTTTGTGGCCATCTGCAGCCTGACATTGTCGGTAGTGGTTATGAAATTGCGGCAATCAATGCTATAAATTCAGGTCAATGCGATAACTATTTATCTGGCGGTATTATAAAAGATCAATTTATCCTTAAGGATATAAATTTGATAATTCTGTCAACATATTCATCAGGATGGGTCATGTAAGATTGGCTGTGGCCGGCACCATCAACAATCCATATTTCATCTAATGGATTACCTGAGGCTTTAAGCAATCGATATGCATCATCCGGTGGCACTGATTTATCCTCTGAGCCATTGATAAAAAATAGGGGGCATTTTATATAAGGGACCTTATCGATTGCGCTTTCTTTATCCATTCCGAACAGGAGCCTCCCCATAATTACTGCCCCCGGCTGAAAAATAACAGCAGGCCTGAAACTATTTAGCAGCACCCTTTTAGCCATTTCAGGAATGCTCATAAAACAACTATCGCAGATAACGGCTTTTATTACGTCATTTCCTCTTGCAGACGCAATGGCTGCCGTTGCTCCTATCGATATTCCCAGTAGAATTATGTTTTCGCTATCCCCATTTCGATTGCGGATATAATTAATCGCACCGTCAAAATCACGGCCTAAAACAGACCTGCAATTAAGCCTTGCAGCCTGAGATTGCCCACATCCCCGCCTTTCGAAAGTCAAGACGTTGTATCCCTTCTTCGTCAGGGCAACGCACAGTTCAAGCAGCTTCGTCGAGCGGTCTTCCCTCGTCTGTTTACCCCCGGGCATTATTATAATGGTCTTATTCTGTCCAGACACCGATGGTATATACCAGCCTTTCAATAGCAGATTATCGGTCTGACTGTAAAAAGCAACATCCTCAAAAGGCACGCCGAAAGAAGCTGGAGTGAGGGTTATCGGCCTCCTCAATGTCATCGCTATGCCGTTGGCAATAAGAGCCGACACAAGGAAATAAAGCATTATAACACCTGCAATTATCAATACCACTGCCATTATCATCACCCCTAATTATGTAATATGAAATGGTATATGTGAACAGATATCACTCACTGGACCAGTTTGCAATACGTCTCTTTTGTTATCTATTTATTTACCACCAGGATTCGTTGAAGACGCATTATATTTCTTCTCCAACCTGCTGGCAAATTCATAAATCGATTTACGGGCGCAGCTCAATATTGGCGAGCCATGCCCAAAACAAATAGCATCAAAATCCAGGGCGGCAATTTTACGAATCGATTGTATCTCCTGTGCCATATCTGCGGTGAATCCTTTAGACGGCAGACTGAGTCCCCGTGTATTAGCTATTACATCACCGACAATCAGCACGCCTTCTTGAGGAATGAGAAGGCATATGCTGCCCGGCGTGTGGCCGGGGGTATGGACCACCCTTATTCCTCTCAGTATTGGCAGCACATCATCGTCATCTACCCTGACATTAACATTTACAGGAGAGGCAGTCCAAAGAGATTCCAGAAATTTTATATATGAAAGAGCGCGGGGATAAGGCTGTGGCAGCTTCCCTTCTATAAAGGGAGCGTCGGATTTATGTACAATTATTTTCGCTTCAGTCATTTCCTTCATCAGGGATAGATTTCCTGTATGGTCTACATGATGATGTGTAATAATAATATTCTCTACCTCTGAAATAGAAAAACCCGACCTTTTTATTTCTCCACATATTTGAGAGATTCTTCCTTTATAACCGGTATCGATAATCGTTAACCCTGTATCTACCAGCAGATATATATTTGCGCTGAATACACCCGTACCCTGCACTCCACCCATCTGATATATATGAGAAGTTATCTTTTTCAATATATTTCCTTATCCAAAATCTCCTGGTTAATATTATACTTCAATGTCATGATGTTGTTCTTGTAGAAGAGTGCTTAATCTCATGCTGCAAATCGGGTAAGAACCAGGCATAATATCAGATTCACCGGCTTAATCAAGACAATCAACGCCCATGCAGATATTGTTTCCAGATACAAAAAAATCAGCCCATATGAAGCAAGAGAGTTTGAAATCAATTCGATTACGGAGAAAGAGCTGGAACTTTATGGGGAGATCACACAGGGGAAGTGTTAAGCAATAACGGCTCCGGCGCCGACTATTCTCGCAGTATCATTTCCTCTATAATATCCTTATGCTAAATAACAAAACTTTTCACATGGTTTCTCTGGGTTGCGATAAGAATGCTGTCGATGCTGATTCAATGTCTCAGTTGTTGGTCAACGCAGGATATAAGCATGTCTCTGACCCGCGGAAGTCGCAGATTATTATAGTTAACACCTGTGGCTTCATCGGTTCATCTAAAGAAGAATCATATGATATGCTGGAAAAACTGGCCGCTAAAAAGAAAAACGGGCAGATACTTATAGCAGCCGGGTGTCTGACACAGCGATACGGAGCAGAGGTTACCAGACGTGTACCCGGCATCGACGGAGTAATAGGCACTCGCCGCTGGATGGATATCGTTGACGTTATCGATATGCTCTCAGCTAATAACCACTCGACACCTTACTACCACCTTCCACTATCTACTGCTTCAATCGGCACCGATGAACGCAATACTCTGCGGGCATCGGTTCAGGGCGCCAGTGCCTACCTGAAGATAGCAGATGGCTGCCGCCGTTCCTGCGCTTACTGTATAATCCCCAAAATCAAGGGAACTGTGGTCAGCCGCCCGGTAGACAAAATACTACTAGAAGCATGCGCTTTGCAGAATATGGGCATACGTGAAATCATACTGATTGCTCAGGATACCACAGATTACGGATATGACCTCGGGATGGAAAACGGACTTTCCACCTTGCTCAAAGAGATGGCTTATGCCGCTCCTGAAGTCGACTGGATACGTATTTTGTATGCCTACCCTGGACATGTTACAGATGAACTTATTGAGACGATGGCAACATCTAAACAAATTGTGCATTATCTCGACCTGCCTTTGCAACATGCCCATCCTTCGATTCTGCGTCGTATGCATCGCCCGGCTAATATCGATTGGTTTTATAAGATGCTTGAAAAAATGCGCAAAGCTATCCCCGACCTGTCTCTACGTACCACCTTTATTGTCGGTTACCCTGGTGAAACAGAAGCGGAATTTCAGACATTGCTCGATTTTTTAGAAGAAATTCGCTTCGACAAGGTAGGCGCTTTTAAATATTCATATGAGGAGGGAACGGCGGCTGAATCCCTCGGAGACCCCATTCCCGATGCAGTAAAGGAAGAGCGCTTGATGAGACTGATGGAAAAGCAACAGCAGATATCTCTTGAACGCAACCGTTCTTTTATAGGGCGAAATCTGAAGGTATTAATCGAAGGAACAGGAAAGGATATTTCCATCGGGCGCAGCTACCGGGATGCTCCCAAAATTGACGGGTTCGTACTGGTACGAGGAGAATTGCCTGCGGGAGAAATGGTTTCCGTTCATATCGATAAAGCTATGATATATGACCTTGGAGGCGTAGTGCAATAAACCTCCCACGCCCATACAGTCAGGGTGCCAAGTCAGGTAAATAGACTCACTTACATCAATACTCCCAGCACATTCCGGACCTCAGCCTTTCCGCCCAATAGCAGATGGGGACAAAATCGTAAAATATTGACAGCGACTCTTACATTTTCTTGACAATAACGTTTGCATAAAATAATATTATCTTCATAAATACAACTGGGGTTATAAACTCATTTGAGTTTGAATAAGAGGATGTATGTATACAAGGGCTAAACAGATATTCAGGGTTTTCTCTGGCATATTAATAGCATTGTTACTGTTTTTTGCGCTGCTCCCCTTATCACCTGTATCGGCAACTACCAGCCTTTCACTTTCATCTAACACGGGGTCTCCAGGTACTCTGATTACCATTACAGGGTCATTCGACACTGTAAGTAACGGTGCAGCTACCATTTCATTCAATGGGACTTATATGGGGCTGGCTACCATCACCTCCGGTTCTTTTTCCGGGACGTTTCAGGTACCTGTTCTCCAACGTGGAAAATACACGATCTCAGTTAACCCTGATGGCAGTACCGAGAGCGTCTCAAGTGAATTTACAATCATCCCCAAGCTAACCATAAGTGATAGTGACGTATGTGTAGGCGATGAGGTGATAATCACCGGCAATGGATTTGCTTCAGGAACCGTTTATCTTTATATGGATAATTCTGCAACACCTCTTATAACAACTACAGCTGGCGAAACAGGCATACTTAACCCTTTAACCATTACAGTCCCTGCCGCCAATAAAGCCGTCCATATTCTCAAAGCCGTAGACAGCGCGGGTATTGCAAATTCTGCTTTTACTACCTTCAATATAATTCCCAAAATAACACTATCAGACGAAATGAGCGGCGCTGGTGCTCAGGTGACCATTACAGGAACAGGCTTTGCCAGCTCATCGATTATTACCATCACTTTAAATAGCGTAGCCATGAGCACCTCTGTAATACTGACTGATAGTACAGGAACTTTCATTGCTACAATTTCTTTGCCGCTAACTATCTCAAAAGGGAATTGCTCCATAATAGCGACCGATACCGCCGGCAATGTTGCTACGGCTAACCTTCTAATAAGGCAGAGCACCTCTTTAAGTGATGACTCCGGATTTGTTAACGATATCATTACCATTAATGGGTCCAGCTTTGACCCGGGTAAAGCTGTATCCATATATTTCAATAACGTTTTGCTTACCTCGACACAAACAGACACTTATGGTGCATTTACAGTGGATATCTCAATACCTGCCATTGCTCAGGGGACATATGTAATTAAAGCAATTGATACTAATAATAATGAGGCAACAGCCCATTTTACCGTTGAGCCACTTATGACCATAACACCGGATTCAGGGAAAGCAGGAACAGGTGTTACAATCATCGGTTCCGGCTTTGCTGCATCATCTGATACAACCATTTTTTTCGACAATGAAGATATCGGCATCATTAAAACAGATGGTAGCGGCGTTTTTACAACTGACATAGCCGTTCCTCACAGCGCACGTGGTGAGCATGTAATCAAAGCTGTGGATGAAAAGGATAATCAGTGCTCTGTTCTTTATACCACCACATCTGATATTTCACTAGATTATAATTCGGGTGTTTACGGCGATATTATAACCATCACAGGCACAGGCTTTGCTTCTGGGAATTCAGCTGTTAATATGGTTACTATCACTATCGATAATGCAGCTCTTGATATAAATGAAGGGAATATTTACACGAATGGGGCTGGCAGTTTTACAGCCAGTTTTCTCATCCCTGAGCTGGCATCCGGCGCCCATATTATAAAAGTTGTAGATATTTATGGTAATACAGCTAATGTTACTCTGACGATAGAATCAACTATTATACTTAATCCTACCACAGGAATAGCCGGCGATGAAGTGCTGATATCAGGTTATGGATTTGCCGCCAACAAAAAGATAACCATCAGGTACAATAACATCAGTGTCAGCACTACGCCTGATGCTATTACGGCAAGTAAAACCGGGACATTCAGTGTTTCTTTCCTCATACCCGATATTGCGGCAGGCACCTATAAAATTGAAGCCACTGATGGGATAAATACAGCCGCCGCTGATTTTATAGAAACCATAGAAACCATCCCCCCTGCTGCAGTTAGCCTGCTTTCTCCGATAGATAATGATAAAGTTAAACAGCCGGTAGTATTCAAATGGAGCGCTTCCAGCGACCCGAGTGGAGTGGTGTATAAACTGCAGGTGGGAACCGATGAGACCTTTGATGAAATTGTGCTGGAGGTAGATAATCTAACCGCAACCAGCTACATGATGAATGCGAATGATAAACTGGATTCGGTTAATTCCAGTAATCCCTACTACTGGAGGGTAATGGCCATAGACGGGGTGGGGAATAAAAGCGATTGGACTACAGACACTTTTATTGTTGGTTTTATCTGGCCGATGTGGTTGATAATTGTATGTGGAATTGCAGGATTGGCTGTTCTTATTATGCTTGGATTATGGATAGGGCGCAGAATGGCAACGGACCGCGAAGACAAAAAATATAATTATAATATGGATGCAGATATCGAACAGCAATATCGCAAACAATACCCCGATAATAATTTAGATCGGAATTGACATATCGATACGAATAAAATACACAAGTCTCAGGCGGGGCCTCAATCTGAATTATGCCTGCTGCCTATCTGCAAGCGATAAAGGCCAATATGCTTGTCGGAAAAGTGAGTAAATCTTGATTTGGTGGTTGTGGATATCTGGTTTAGTATTTAAAATTCTCTGATTTATGAATTTGTTAAATTGTTAAATTTATTAGTGCAGGGTTAAACAGAGATAAAATTGCATTAATATCAATATTTGCCTTATAATTGTTGCCGCTATCAGGTTTTTCAATCGGCGGATGTCGCAAAAAATAATATATTTATAACATAAAGGAGGTCTATGCCAGGTATTTTTTGGATTGTACCCATTGTTTGTCTCATTACCCTGATATTTACCATTTATCTTGCCCGTGATGTGCTCAGTAAAGACACCGGAACTTCTAAGATGAAGGAAATCGGGGATATGATCTTTGAGGGAGCCTGGGCGTTTCTGAAACGCCAGTACAAAACCATTGCTATTATAGCTATTGTAGTAGCTGTGGTAATCGGTGTTCTGGTAGGATTACTCGGCGGTGAAAGAGGCATCGAAGGAATGACAAAATTTGGAATTATGTGGCGTACAGGCGTCGCTTTCCTTGTCGGTGCCCTATGCAGCGGCATATCGGGGTTTCTAGGAATGTATGTTGCTGTGAAATCCAATGTCCGCTGTGCTTCAGCAGCTCAGAGAAGCTGGCGTGAAGCCATTAATGTTGCTCTACGCGGTGGTGCCGTATCGGGCTTTCTCATTACTGTTTTAAGCCTTATTGGCGTCACCGGAATCTTCTTTGCATTCGGTGGCGCAACCAGCCCCGGAATTGCACCTCATCTTATCGTCGGTTTCGGTTTCGGTGCCAGTTTTGTTGCACTTTTTGCACAACTCGGCGGCGGTATATATACCAAAGCTGCTGATATGGGAGCCGATTTGGTAGGTAAAGTCGAACAGGGTATTCCCGAAGACGACCCCCGCAATGCTGCTGTAATCGCCGACCTGGTCGGTGATAACGTGGGTGACTGTGCCGGCCGTGGTGCTGACCTTTTCGAATCCACCGCAGCGGAAAATATCGGCGCTATGGTTCTGGGTGTTGCAGTCTATGCTATCACCGGGGAAATTGCATGGATTCTTTTCCCGCTGGTAGTTCGTGCCTTCGGTCTTATTGCCAGTATGATAGGTATAATGTCTGTTCGTGCAAAGGAAGAAGAGAACCCGATGGCAGCATTAAATCGCGGTTACTGGGTTGCTATTGCCTTCTCTATGGTAGGCATGTTAATCACCTGCCTCACTATGCTTGATAGCTGGTGGTTATTTGCTGCAGGGTTAGTTGGTATCTTAGCCAGTGTTATCATGGTTTATGTTACCCAATATTATACCGATACAAAATTCGCACCGGTCAAAAGCATTGCAAAGGCGTCCCTTACGGGGCCTGCTACCAATATAGTAACCGGCACGGCGGTCGGTTTTGCCACCACCCTGCCGACTGCACTGGTTATCGGCGTTTCCCTGCTTGTTTCCTACTGGTTCGGTGAACAGAGCGGAGTGTTAGGTGCCGGAGCTTTTGGTACTGCCGTTGCCACTATGGGGATGTTAATGACATGCCCGTATATACTGGCTATGGATACTTTCGGCCCGATTACCGACAACGCTAATGGTATTAACCAGATGGCAGGAGCAGGTGAGAAGATTCGCCGTGTTACCGACCGTCTTGATGCCGTCGGCAATACTACCAAAGCCCTTACCAAAGGCTATGCGATGGTTTCAGCCGGTCTGGCAGCCTTCCTGTTATTCCAGGCTTATCTCGATAGAATTTCCTTCCTGCAGTACGGTGAGGAAGGTCTATTTACCAACGTTAATATTGCACATATTGAAGTCTTCGTGGCCGCATTACTGGCCGTTATGCTGGTCTTTCTCTTCAGTTCATGGGCTATCAATGCTGTCGGTAAGACAGCCGGCAAGATTATCGAAGAAGTTCGCCGCCAGTTCCGTGAGAACCCCGGAATCATGAAAGGCACTGCGCGCCCCGATTATGCACGAGCGGTAGATATTACTGCCAGTGCAGGCCTTCGTGAGATGATTAAACCGGGCTTACTGGTAGTGCTTGCCCCGATAGTGGTAGGTGTAGTATTGAATCTGGTGCCCGGGTATGATGCCGCTATGGCCGTCGCCGGCTTTCTGATGGTTGGGACCATAGGCGGTATTATGATGGCAGCGTATATGAATAATGCCGGCGGTGCCTGGGACAACGCCAAGAAGTTTATAGAAGATGGACAGCTTAAGGACGCCAATGGTGAGGCTATCGGTAAACATTCTATGGCACATGATGCCGCAGTCGTCGGAGATACCGTAGGCGACCCGCTAAAAGATACAGCAGGGCCTTCACTGCACGTTCTCGTGAAACTGCTTTCCACTATAACTCTTGTTATGGCTCCGTTATTCGTCTAAAATCAATCTGATAATGAAGTAATATACAGGGGGTAGCTTGAAACGGGTTCGAGTTGCTCCCTGTATGCATTATGGAGGGGGAGAGATGCTTGGTAAAATATTAGTGGCAAATCGTGGAGAAATTGCCATACGCATTATGCGTGCCTGCAGAGAATTGGGGATTAAATCGGTAGCAGTGTATTCAGAGGCGGATAAGTCCGCTCTTTTTCCCAAGTATGCTGATGAAGCATACTTCCTGGGACCTGCTCCTGCATCTCAGAGTTATCTTAACATAGAGAAAATTATTGAAATAGCCAGGAACTGCAATGCAGATGCAATACATCCCGGATATGGATTCCTTTCCGAGGACCCGGATTTTGCTGAAGCTTGCGAAAACGCAGGCATTACTTTCATCGGCCCTCCCAGCTCAGTACTTAAAATTACCGGTAATAAAGTAGCTGCCAGAAAAGAAGCGGTTAAAGCTAAGGTCCCAGTGGTAACCGGAACCGATGAATGCTCATCGGATATAAACAGCGTAAAGGAAGCCGTTCGTAAAATAGGATATCCAGTAATTATCAAGCCTACCAATGGCGGTGGCGGTATTGGCATGAGTATAATTCGTTCCGAAGAGGCTTTAGAAAAAGCTATAGCCACCTCCACAGCTATCGCACAATCAACCTTTGGTAAAAATGATATCTATATTGAAAAATATCTGGAACACCCACGTCATATTGAATTCCAGATTTTGGCTGATAAATTCGGAAACGTCATCCATTTGGGAGAGCGTGAATGCAGCAT
>CAZJVO010000022.1:0-19002 GCA_964549815.1 uncultured Dehalococcoidales bacterium
GTGGTACCCCTGGCGAGAGTCGAACTCGCGACACGCGGTTTAGGAAACCGCTGCTCTATCCATCTGAGCTACAGGGGCATAAGGCAGAAACTCGGCACTTATGACATAATAGCAGATTAAGTGACAGGTTGGCGACATAATATTTAAAAACGCTTACGGCAATGCCTCATCGAGCATCGGAGTCGCATCTGCTTACATCCCTTAAATTATATGAGAATAGGCATCCATTGTAAAGGCAAACGAGGCGCATCCTGAAGTCTTGCTGTACCTCTTGCCCCGGCCTCACGCAGTAGTGTACGGCTGGCGGAAGTATGTCTCAAGTCGTGGAATCTAACAGGCAATAGACGAGGCATCATCTGCTATTCCCCTCCTGTTTTCCCCTTAATTCGTTCGCAACATCCGCTTAATCCTCTGCTGCATATATAAATGAATGCCTGTCTAATTTTTATATATACCTTGATATTCCGGTGGAAGAAGCTCGGCGATTTTTAGCATGACCAGATGTGTGGCTGAATCGAGTTCTCCAGCTGTGTCTTTTAAGGCAGACCGTTCGATGTAAAAAGTCTCCCCGATATTAACTGTTATTTTGGGGCGGCGGAACAGCCAGGCGAGGCCCTTTAGCTTTTCGGTGCCGGTAATACCGATGGGTAAAACAGGTGCGTCGCTGCGTACGGCAATAAAAGCTGCTCCTGGAAAAGCCGAGCCGAGCTGTCCATTACAGCTTCTCGTCCCTTCAGGGAATATAGCTAATACGCCGTTTTGTTTTAAGACACTGCCGGCGGCATGTAAAAACTCGATATTGAATTTACCGCGATGTACAGGGATAGACCCCATCCAGCGCAGCAGGTTTCTTGAGCAGGCATGATAAAAAAGTTCTTCCTTGGCGACGAAGCTTACTCTGCGGTCGATGCCAGCCATAATAAGCAACGGGTCCGCTCCACCTAAATGATTGGCTGCGATTATCAATTTACCAGATGGGGGTACGTGGTGCTTTCCGATAACCTGCCACGATGTCAGTACGTGAAAGGATATGTATAAAATTACTTTAATAAAATCATATATCCAGGTAATCAAGGCTCTCACCTCGAAGGAACGGCAGCCGATACTGATTTAGCTTAAAATACAGGAGACAGCAGGGGGTTTCAAGCGAAGATAATCAGTTCTTATCCGGGCTATACTTGCTGATTATGAGCGTTGAATTATGACCGCCGAAGCCAAATGAATTAGATAAAGCGCGGTCGACTTTAGCCTTGCGTGCTATGTTGGGAACGTAATCCAGGTCACAATCAGGGTCGGCTACTGAATAATTAATGGTCGGAGGAATAATTCCATTTAGAATAACCAGTACGCAAATAGCTGCCTCGACCGCTCCTGCCGCTCCTATTAAATGCCCCGTCATGGATTTGGTGGAACTAATCGGGACTTTAAAAGCATAATCACCCAGCGCTTTCTTTATGGCCTTAGTTTCAGTTTTATCATTCAATGGGGTAGATGTTCCGTGGGCGTTGATATAATCGATATCGGCAGGCTTTAACCCGGCTTTATCGAGAGCTATCTTCATAGCGTTGGTAGCCCCTTCCGCATCTTCCCTTGGTTGTGTAATATGATAGGCATCCGCGCATACCCCGTAAGATAGTATTTCAGCCAGTATATTTGCTCCGCGTTCTTCAGCATGTTCTAGATTCTCTAATACCAGTACTCCGGCACCTTCACCGATTACAAAGCCGTCGCGTTCCCTGTCGAACGGTCTGGAAGCGGTTTGTGGGCTATCATTTCTCACAGATAAAGCCCTGAGTGCATTGAACCCCGCAAAGCCTATTTCATTCATAATAGACTCACTGCCGCCGGCTATCATGGCCTTGATGCCGCCATGCTTTATCATCTCATAGGCAACCCCGATTGCATCGGCACCACTGGCGCAGGCAGAAGTGGTACATAATGCAGGCCCTTTAGCTCCCAGAGCTATGGAAACCTGGCCAGCTGCCATATCACCAATCATCATTGGCACCAGAAAGGGGCTTACTCTATCGGGCCCTTTTTCCTTTAGCACCGCCATTTGCTCATACAGGGTGGTTAAACCCCCGATGCCGCTACCTATAACTACTCCTGTATCCTTTTCGTTGCCATTGTCGATTTTCAGTCTTGATTGTTTTATAGCTTCCTGGCTGGCGGCAACTGCCAGCTGAGCGAAACGGTCCGAGTGGCGAGCATCCTTCATACTCATATATTCATTAGGATTGAAACCCTTAACTTCGCCCCCGAATTTGGTATCGAGCGATTGTGCATCGAATTGGGTAATGTAATCGATTCCAGACTTGCCGTTAATCAGGCCAGCCCAGGTCGAGTTTGCATCCAGCCCCAGAGGGCTGATAATTCCTATCCCGGTAATTACAACTCTATTTTTCTCAGAGCACATATTTGAAATCCCCCAATTTTTATAAGAGTGGTGGCTATTTCAAGAAAAAACAGCCGGCAACTGAACTCTACGGGCAGGCCACCCCGCCTTTTTATGAGATTAGAAGACAAAACGTTTATTTTATAGCACATATTATATTTTTTTACAAAAATGGAAGCGGTTTAAGAATACTCTGGATAATACGGGGTCTACTCACTTTTACTTGCCTGCTGAAAAGTTCACTATCACAGTACTTTAATACCATGTCTTTTAGATACAGGCCGATTTTTAAAAATTGTCTGGTTATGATAAGATAGCAGTTGCTTTGGGGGTATACTGAGCAATGGCATCGTTGCTTAAGAATTATTATCTGGTTTACTCTGCTTGAAGGAGAAATATTCCTCAGGCTTTTATCTTACCGAACTGAATACCCCGACCGTGAGGCCGTGGGTAGTTTATCTGAAAACAACTTATAACTTAAGTAACCCCCCAAACTTAAGTCGATATTACTTAATGCTGGGTTAAAAGACCAGATTATTGAGCTAAGAGGGTTGTTTATGAGGGAATTAAAAAAGGTTGCTTATGTCTTCCCCGGACAGGGTGCGCAGTATGTGGGGATGGGGGGTGACATCTATAAAAGTTATGCTTCAGCAAGAGCAATTTTCGAACAGGCTGATGAGTCCCTCGGATTCTCCTTATCAAAACTCTGTTTTGAGGGGCCAGAAAATGAGCTTACCCTGACGGTCAATGTGCAGCCGGCCATTGTAGCTACCAGCCTTGCCCTCCTGTCGGCTGCCAGAGAATATCTGGGCGAGGAATGCCTCCCCGCTCCTGATTACGTTGCCGGGCATAGCCTGGGAGAATATACAGCGTTGGCTGCTGCTGGAGTTCTCTCTCCTGTTGAAACCATTCGCCTGGCTCGGGCACGCGGACAGTTTATGCAGCGAGCAGCACAGTTAAATCCGGGGACAATGCTGGCTGTAATCGGATTGGATGAAGAGCCGCTGGCAGAGATATGCGCCTGTACTGGAACGTATATTGCCAACTTCAACTGCCCCGGGCAGATGGTAATCAGCGGGGCTGCCGATAATCTGGGCAAAGCAAGGGAAATGGCCAAAGCCCGGGGAGCCTTGCGCGCCATACCACTGCAGGTAAGCGGTGCTTTCCATACCCCTTTAATGGAGCCGGCAATGCAGGAATTATCAAATTATATAAACGAAATCGGTTTTAATGATGCCTGTATTCCTGTTATAGCCAATACCACTGCGCAGGAAATCAAAGCTGCCGATTCTGTAAAGCAAGAGTTGATAAACCAGTTATGTCACAGCGTTCGATGGCAGCAGTCCATAGAATACCTGATTAATCAGGGCGTGGGCACCTTTATCGAAATAGGGCCGGGCAGTGTTCTGGCAGGGCTTATCAGGAGAATTAACAGGGAGGTTAAAACTGTCAACATCTCCAACGTTGAAAATATAAAAAACCTTGATTTTTCGGGGTATAAGCAGGGGTAAGAAGTCACTTACGGGAACCTTATAGTATGATGAATTTGTCTAACAGGGTAGCGCTGGTTACCGGCAGCGGCCGGGGCATCGGGAAGGCTATTGCTTTAAAACTTTCTGAAGCTGGAGCAAAGGTGGTCGTGAACGATACCAGCGGAAATGCTCAAAAAGTATCTGAGCAGATAAGGCAAAACGGTAAGCAGAGCATAGCCTGCGTTGCCGATGTAAGCTCTTCCGTTGAAGTTAATGCTATGATGGATAAGGTAGCGGAAACATTCGGGAAAATCGACATTTTAGTCAACAATGCAGGCATTATCCGCGACCAGCTTTTAATCAGGATGACCGATGAAGAATGGGCAAGCGTTCTGGATGTAGACCTGAAAAGCGTCTTTTTCTGTACACGAGCCGCTATTAAATACATGTTAAAACAGCGTTATGGTAGAATCATCAGCATTTCCAGCGTTGTTGGTCTGGTGGGCAATGCAGGGCAGGCAAACTATGCATCCGCTAAGGCAGGTATTATCGGTTTTACAAAATCAATAGCCAGAGAAGTAGCAGCCAGGGGAATTACAGTGAATGCGGTTGCTCCTGGATTTATCGATACCGGAATGACTCAGTGCTTAACCGATGAACAAAAACAGGAATTGTTCATGCGCATACCTTTGGGATATCTTGGTTCTTCCGAAGATGTGGCCAATGCCGTTGTATTTTTGGCTTCGGACGAGGCAAGATATATTACCGGGCAGGTTTTATCCGTTGACGGCGGAATGCGAATGTCCTGAAGGCATCCAGGATTGCATTATTTTCAACATACTGATATTTAACAGTGGGGAATCGTTCAGATAAGCATGAGGCGATTGAAGCCGCAGGAAGGGCAGGTAGCGATACGCCTTGATACTGATAATATAGTTGTACTGCAGCGAACTTGCTCGCTGATTGATAGTTCATGTCTATTCGGAGGTATATATGGCAACAATTCCAGAAAGAATTCAGCAGGTAATTGTAAATAAACTGGGTGTGGAGGAAAACAAAGTCACTCCATCTGCCAGTTTTACAAACGATTTAGGGGCAGACTCCCTTGATCTGGTAGAATTGATTATGGCACTGGAAGAGGAGTTTAGCACTCCAGACAACCCGTTAAAGATTCCAGATGATGATGCGGAGCAATTGAAAACGGTTCAGGACGTTATCGATTATATTACTAAATTAAACATCCCTGAAAAATAATATATTTATAAACGTGATTTAGTCGGGGGGCGTTACATAGTTTAATATTCGGTCTTACTGGCAAAGCCATTTCGGTGAGAGGGGCTGCTCGTCTCATTATCATCGGTTTACTTCTTATCGTTTAAGATATCTGTCGGGCTATCTCTTACCGATGCAATATTATTTTCGACGCGGCTTTTTACCAGATTGAACTTATCGCTTTATGTGCATTAAAATAGAAATCTAAATACGGATTGCATCAGGTAAACAAATGAAAATACTGATTGATGCCTGGGGAGGAGACTACGCTCCTAATGAAATAGTTAAGGGCGCTATAAAAGCAGCCCAGGAAAGTCGGGATGATACAGAAATAGCTTTGATAGGTGATAAGTCGCTGCTTCACGTTCTGACAGGCAAGTATCTGAAAAAACTCAATATTTCTATAATAGAAGCCCCTCAGCGGATAACATTTAATGAGCACCCTGTTGAAGCCATAAAAAATAAACCCGACTCATCCATAGTAGTGGGCATAAACCATTTAAAAGAGGGAGACGGGGATGCTTTTATTTCCGCTGGAAATACGGGGGCAGTCCTTTGCGCTTCCATTTTTAATCTGGGTAAAATAAAAAATGTTGAACGTCCGGCTTTAGCGAACATTTTGGCACTTGACCATTCTACCAGGTCTATATTACTGGATGTTGGCGCTAATTCCGATTGCCGTCCTGCCCACCTGTTGCAATTTGCACAACTTGGCAATATATACGCAAAACGCCTGTTCGAAATAGATGAGCCCCGCATATGTTTACTGAGCAATGGAGAGGAAGAAACCAAAGGTAATCACCTGATAATAGAAAGCCATGCGCTATTAAAGAGGTCTAATCTGAACTTCACTGGCAACATCGATGGCAAGGACCTGTTTCGGGGGGTGGCCGATGTGGTAGTTACCGATGGATTCACCGGGAATGTTGTTTTGAAAACCATTGAGGCGGTGGGGGATTCATTTATTAAAACCTATCAACTTGGAGCGAACTCCTACAGCAAAAACAAATTGAGCGGGTCTGCCTTGCTGGCAGACATTGGACTGGGTTCTTTAACCAAAAACATAGATTTTCGAGAATACGGAGGGGCTTGTCTCCTCGGTGTTAAAGGTAATGTCATTGTCTCCCATGGTTGCTCCAGGGCAAAGGCTATTAAAAGTGCGGTTGACCTTGCCAAGCGAGCAGCAAAAAGAAATATGTGGGAATCGTTAAGTGAACAGACAGATGACTTTATTTTACAGGCGGATGAATGCTGAGTACATTTCTCATTGAGGGTCGCATCTATATTTTTAATTTTTAAATAACATATCAATCAGTTAATTGGGGAGAGGATATGACACAACTGGAAGGAAAAACAGGTCTGGTATTCGGGGTCGCTAATAAATACTCTATCGCGTGGGCGATAGCTAAAGCCTGGCAAAAAGAAGGAGCCAGACTGGTTTTTGTATGCCAGAGTGAGCGCTTCAGGAAAAATGTCGAAGAATTAATCAGCACGCTGGATGAGAAATCTATTGTACTTATCTGTGATGTATCCAAAGATGACGATATCGATTCGGTTTTTAAATATATATCCGAGAATTTTGGGGGGTTAGACTTACTGCTGCATTCGATAGCCTTTGCGCCTAAAGAGGCTTTGGAAGGTGGCTATATAAAAACAAGCCGAAGTGCTTTCCACACAGCCCTGGATGTAAGCACTTATTCTCTCGTAGCATTAACCA
This sequence comes from uncultured Dehalococcoidales bacterium, assembly GCA_964549815.1. Lineage (GTDB taxonomy): Bacteria > Chloroflexota > Dehalococcoidia > Dehalococcoidales > UBA5627 > UBA5627. Next base: position 6,857 of record CAZJVO010000022.1, read on the forward strand.
GAAAAGCGGAGGCATTGATGCAAAACGGTGGAAGCATTATAGCACTCAGTTATTATGGTGCCGAGAAAGTTTTCCCTAACTACAATGTCATGGGGGTTGCCAAGGCAGCTTTAGAAGCCTCTACACGCTATCTGGCTTACGACCTCGGGGGGAAGAATATTCGAATCAATTGCATAAGCGCGGGTCCTGTAAATACTTTAGCCGGGCGCGGCATTAGCGATTTCCATTTAATCCTGGACCATTATAAGGAGCACTCCCCGCTAAAAAGGAATGTATTGCCAGAAGAAATCGGGGCAGCCGCTGTTTTTCTGGCTTCCGATAAGGCGGCAGCCATAACGGGTCAGGTAATTTATGTCGATTGTGGATACAGCATCATGGGCATGTAACCCGATACTATAAAATAGAATTTCAGGTGGCAGATGAAGCATTACCTGACGCCCCCTCGCCCTCCTCGTCAGTATTCCCTATCTGATGTATCTTACCAGGCATCTTCTTACCCGCGGTGTTAATTATCTATAAATTCCCGATGCTGTATCTTGCCGAAACAATACTTCCCTGAGCATGTCTGCTCCATGTTTTACCCTTCTGTCCATTCGTCTAAAATTATATTCCTTGAACAATTCTTTCCTTAATTTATACTTCCCTTAACACGAATACCCCGACCGTAAGGTCGTGGGAAGTTTATTCGAAATATCTGGTTGAGTCTATACTGCTACTGGAATTATGAGAAATCACTGTTTCCATCTTACATGCGTTACAGTATCCGTTTTGTCTTATCAAACTTATCTCTCCGACTATAAGGCCGCAGGAAGTCTATTTGGGAGGGTGATGCTTTGGGGTGGGGTATCAATCGTGGTATAATTTTCACATCGGATACAGCATCAGAAGGAGGAGAGGGGATAATTACTCTTCAGATAAGTTCTCCGTAAATATCTCCTGACAGTTTTGGGGTTGGATAATGGATAGAGTCGATAACAGTTCCTGGAAGATACTCGTGGTTGATGATGAAGAGGTCATCAGACGTCTGCTGTGCCGAAAGTTGAAATCGGAAGGCTACAGGTGCGAGGAGGCGGGGAATACGCGTCAGGCTATGGAAAAGATGCGTGAAAATCCAGCCGACCTGGTGATACTGGATATTATGATGCCCGGCGGTTCCGGTGTAGAACTACTGCCTGAGATTAAGAAGGCGTATCCTGATACGATAGTAATAATGGCGACTGCCATTGGTGATGCCGACACTGCTATCAGATGCGTTCGACTGGGCGCTTATGACTATTTTACAAAACCATATAATCTGGATGAGGTGGCGATAAGCATAGAGCGGGCTCTGAATATGCGCCGCCTGGAGCTGGAGGTGCTGGATTATCAGCAGCACCTCGAGAATAAGGTAAAGGTGCAGGCGGATAAAATCCGCCAATCTTTTATGAATGCGGTTACGGCACTGGCGCTGGCTCTGGATGCCAAGGACGAATATACCAGTGGGCACTCGGAGCGTGTCTCTGAGATTTCTGTGATTATTGCAAAAGAGATGGGTATGCAGGATAGCGCCATCGAGAATGTCAGACTGGCCGGCCTTATACATGATATAGGCAAGATCGGGGTGAAGGAAGCAGTGCTCAATAAGCCGGGGGTGCTGACGCCGGAGGAATTTGAGCATGTCAAGACACACTCCATAATCGGGGAGCGCATCTTGAAACCTGTGGTCGAAGAGCAGGATATACTCGAGATGGTGCGTATGCACCACGAACGATTCGATGGCAAAGGTTATCCGGATGGCTTATCCGGTGAGCAGATTCCCCTGGGAGCAAGGATTATGGCGCTGGCGGATGCCTATGATGCCATGACCAGCGACCGCCCCTATCGAAAATCCCTGGGGTTGGCTGCTGCGGTCAAAGAGATTAAAAAGGGAGCAGGGACACAATTTGCTCCTGAGGTGGTTGAAGCATTTTTACGTATCGAGGGGCTGGTCTCCCTGCGATAAATCTGTCTAATTTTTGACTGCCTCTATATACTCATCCTGTAATTTCCCCTTATCTGGTGAGACAGGGTATAATTTAACTGGCTTTTCATCTTAATCGATGCAGGTAAATATGCTTAACATAAGTAACTTGTCTAAATCTTTTGGTATGCACCTCCTGTTTTCCGGTTTGTCATTAACCGTCGAGAGGGGGGACCGAATTGCCGTTCTGGGACCTAACGGCTCGGGGAAAACAACCCTTTTCGAGGTGATAACGGGCAATATGACTCCGGATGAAGGCGTTATCACGCGACAGAAGGGCATGATTGCAGGCTATCTGAAGCAGGAAGTGGAGCCCTTTTCGAGCCAATTGCTTTTCGAAGAGGTTGTCAATTCCTGTGAACAGACAAAGGTTATCAAAGAGCGCATCGATGTCATAATCTCACAACTCGAAGGCTCTGTCGACCAGTATAAAAAGGCCGCTCTGCTGGATGAACTGGGGGAGCTTCAGCATCGCTTTGAGCTTCTGGGGGGTAGCGATATCGAGCACCATGTGAAGGTAATACTGAGTGGGCTGGGGTTTTCCGAAGCGGATTTTTCCCGTCCCTTGAACCAGTTTAGCGGTGGCTGGCTGGTGCGCGCATCGCTGGCAAAGCTGCTTGCCATCAATCCCGACCTGCTTCTTCTGGATGAGCCTACGAATCATCTGGACCTGGAGTCCTGCATCTGGTTCGAGAATTACCTTATGAGTTACGATGGAGCGGTGCTTTTGACCTCGCATGACAGGTCGTTTCTGAACAGGGTTGCCAATAAAATCCTGGCAATCGAGGATGGCAAGCCCATTCGTTATAATGGCAACTATAACAGTTATATGGAAACAAGGCAGAAGGAAGTAGAGAGGCTGGAAGCGGCTTCCGAACGGCAGGAGAAGAAGATTGCTAAGGAAATGGAATTTATCGACAGGTTTCGCTATAAGGCAACTAAGGCCAGACAGGCGCAGAGCCGCCTCAAGATGCTGGCTAAGATAGAAAAAATCGAAGTACCTCGCATTACCAGAAGAGTGAATTTCAGCTTTCCCGAACCGGAACAGAGTGGGCGCGAGGTTATTTCTCTCAAGAATCTTTATAAGTCATATGGGGAAAAAGTGGTTTATTCCGGTATCAACCTGACAATCGAGCGCGGCGATAAGGTAGCGCTGGTGGGTCCAAACGGCGCCGGAAAGACCACCCTCCTTAAAATCCTGGCTGGTGTTATTCCTTTCGACAGGGGCGAAAGGGTGCTGGGATACAGGGTGGAAACAGCCTATTATGCCCAGCACCAGCTGGAGCTTTTAAATCCGGCAAATAATTTACTTGAGGAACTCAGGCGGGTATCTCCCGAAACCTCCGATCGGGAATTGCGCTCTCTGCTGGGGGCTTTTCTCTTCAGCGGGGATGACGCCTTTAAAACGGTATCCGTCCTCTCGGGCGGGGAAAAAGCCCGCCTTGCTATAGCCAGAATGTTATTGAAACCAGTTAACCTCATTTTAATGGATGAACCCACTAACCATCTCGATATTGCCTCGCGCGAGGTGCTGACTGATGTGCTGGAGGAGTATAGCGGCACGTTATGCTTTATCACCCATGACCGTATGCTTATCAATCAGGTAGCGAATAAGATAGTCGAGGTGAGAAGCGGCAATCTCAGCGTTTATCCGGGAGATTACGATTATTATCTGCAAAAGAGGGGAGAAACCGAAGCGAATTCCCTCCTGTCTGCCGGTAATAAGCCAAAATCGGTTTCCCTGGATATAAAACAGCGCAAGAATGAAGAAGCCAGACTGCGCAATTTTTATTTCCGCAGGTCCCGTTCTATCAAGGAGGAGATTGAAAGGGTCGAGAGTGAAATATCCAGGCTGGAAGAAGAGAAGCTCTCCATTGAAGCCCTGTACTCCGATGAGAATAAATACAATGATGGGACAACCATTGTAGAGGCAGCCAGGAAGCATCAGCAGGTGCTGGCACAGATTAAAGCGCTGGAAAACCGCTGGGAGGAATTAAGCTTACAGGATGAAGGGATGAAGCAGGAGCTGACTGAGGCTCTGCTATCACTGCAGTAGCGTGAGATTATGGAAAATACGAGACAGATAATACTGGCCTCGTCATCCCCGCGCAGAAAGGAGCTGCTCGAAAAAATCGGGCTGAGCTTCAAGGTCGATGCAGGTACCTTTGATGAAAGCACCTGCTCTGGACTGGATTCGCATACCCTGGCGCAGAAGATATCTCTGGGTAAAGCCCTGTCGGTTGCAGGCAAGTATCCGGATGCCATAATCATAGGAGCGGATACCTTTGTTATAGCCGGGAATATATTGATGGGAAAGCCGGATGATGAAGATGAGGCGCGTGCCATGCTGACAGCCATCAGCGGTAAATCTCACAATGTTATCACGGGGTTTGCCATCATCGATACCGCATCCGGCAAAACTGTATCCCGTGTGGTAGAAACGAAGGTATATATCAGAAGGCTGACTGTTGAAGAAATCGATGCTTATATCAGGACGGGGGAACCGCTGGGTAAAGCCGGAGCCTATGCCATACAGGGATTGGGAGCACTGTTCGTGGAAAGAATTGAGGGGGATTATTATAATGTGGTGGGCCTCCCCCTGTGTGCATTGATGAGCGCCTTGAAGGAATTTGGCATCCGATTGCTCTAGCTCCCGTTATTATTGCTCCTGTGTTCGATTTCGCATCCCTGTATTGCTCGTATGGGGCTATCAGCACTTGCAGTGACAGCAGGGCAAGTAGTCGATTGGGGGGAATAAGCCTTCCCTCGGGGGAAAGTGTCCCGCTCGATTTATCGGCGGAGGGATGAGGGCCAGTCCTTTCGGAATTCAGCATGACAGTATTACTCCCCCGCTCCGCACGTAAAAATAGGGGGTAGAAGTATATAATAACTTCAAACAACCTCGTTGACGAAGGCAGCGGCACTTTCTCCGGCTACATACCCTGTTGAGAAAGCTGCCTGCAGGTTGTAGCCACCGGTTTCGGCATCGATATCCATAACCTCCCCGCAAAAATATAAGCCCCGCACCAGTTTCGAAGCCATCGTCCGCGGGTCTATTTCTTTTAAGGATACTCCTCCTGCGGTGACCATCGCGGAGGAAAGCGGCAGGGTGGATTTTATATTGAAGCGCAGGGATTTTAAAAGCATCAGCAGCCGCTCTCTTTCGGCAGCATTTATCTGGTTTCCGCATTTATTCGGCTGGATACCCGACACCTGTACAAATGGCTCGATGAGCTTCTGGGGCAGCAGCTCTCTGAGTATATTGCGATAGGTGCGCTTGCTGAAATCGTCAAAATCCCGCTGCAGGCGCTCCCCGAGCTCTTTAAAGCTCAACGCCGGTTTCAGGTCTATGGCTACGCTGACAGGGCCCTGTTCCAGTGCTTCGGCAATAGCCAGGCTCATCTGCAGTGTGATTGGGCCTCCGATACCGAAATGGGTCATCATCATATCCCCCAGCCGGCTTTCGATAATTGGGGGCCTCGGGCTTTTGCCTGGAATTCCCCTCCCCGAATCCCTGGTCGGGGCTATCGATGGGTCTATCTCATCTGCTGTGCATCGATATGCAGTCAGGCGCACGTTTTGCAGTGTTACTCCCTGCATGCTCTTTGCCAGCTCGACCTCTTCCACGGCCAGTGGCACCAGCGCCGGGCGCAGCGGCACGATGGTATGGTTGACTTCTGCTGCCATGTGATAGCCGTCTCCAGTGGAGCCAGTTGCCGGGAAGGATGCCCCTCCGGTGGCTATTATTACCGCTCCGGCAGGATATGATTGCATTGCAGTTCTAACCCCGGTTACCTGTCCATCTTCGACGATAATACCTGTAACTCTAACCCCCGTTTTAAGGGTGACTTTATTATCAGTGATGTATTTTATCAGGGCGCTGACGACATCCCCTGCATTATCGGATACCGGGAAAATTCTGCCCCCTCGCTCAGTCTTGGTCTCGACTCCATAGCGCTTCAACATTGCCAGCAAATCATCTCTAAAGTATCTTGCAAAGGTGCTGTAAAGAAATTTGCCGTTGACTCCGTACATCGGGATAAATTCGTCTATGCCCTTTGAATTGGTTATATTACAGCGTGTTTTCCCGCTGATAAGTATCTTGTTTCCAGGGGAATCCTTCTTTTCAAGCAGCAAAACCTTTGCGCCTGCTTCTGCTGCCCTGCCGGCCGCCAGCATACCGCTGGCCCCTGCTCCGATAATGATTATTCGATTACTATCCATCTGGTATATTAGTTTACAGTTTTTTGGATTTTGTTGCTATGGTAATACACGATGCAGACAATGTGATACGATGTCTACCCAAAAATTATTAATATACAGGCGGAATGCCGAGTTCTCCCTTTTCAGATCTATCGAATATATCCAGCCTGATTTATCGCAGTCCCCAGGGGTAGGGTTAAGATGTTAAACAGAATGCGCAATAGTTTGTTGACAACTGGCTATCTTTACCCTAGAATGGTAGAACAAATGTTCTTTATGAGGAGTTGTGCGAATGAAAACAGCAGAACTTTCGGAAAAACAGCGCCGTATGGTGGATTTCATATGCAATTTCTGGGCAGAGAACAACTTCTCCCCCAGTGTTCGCGATATTGTTGCCGGATGTGGACTCAGTTCTACATCAGTTGCTGATTACAACCTGAGAATACTGGAGAAAAAAGGCATCATCCGACGCCATAAGGATGTTTCCCGGGGGATAGAGGTGCCTTCGTTTGTCCGTCCGGGTAACAGCATGAATATTCCCGTTATCGGGTTAATTGCTGCAGGATGCCCGATACCTATTCCCGATAATGATGCCTGGGATGTAGCCGCCGGCGCCGAAACCATAGAGGTTACCCGTGATATTATCCGCGGCAGGGAAGGGGTTTATGCCCTCAAGGTAAAGGGAAATTCGATGATTGAAGACCTTATTAATGATGGAGACATAGTCCTCCTGCAGTCAGTCAACATTGTGGAAAATGGGGAAACGGCTGCTATATGGTTGAAGAACGAAAAGGAAGCAACTCTTAAGAGGTTTTACAGGGAGTCATCGGGTAAAATCCGCCTGCAGCCGGCCAACAGCCAGATGCGGCCGATATACGTCAGTCCCGATAATGTTGAAATACAGGGCAGGGTCATTGCTGTAATCCGACAGATGGATTGATATTCATAATCCACAGGTAGTAATTAATGGAGGGGCGGTTTTTAAACCACCCCTCCTGTTTTAATCGCGCTCTTCCACCCTGATTTTCAGGACAATGTTAAAATAATGGTGGGGGTTGCCTGAAGCCCGCTCCCTGCCCAGTCGATTGTACTGTCATCCGCCCAGTATTCCGAATCCCTTTCCGAATCGTGAATAGAAACCCTGTGCCATGTTATTTCGGACACGTAGTCGCTCATATCGGGTCCATAAGAGCTAAAATACAGAGAGGACGATGTAGCCGCCTCAAATACAAGTTGCTGTATCGGGATGTTTACAAGCTCGATGGTTATTTCTTCCTCACTGTGCCAGAGGCCAGTGGAAGCATCTTCATCGCTAACATAGGTCATGGTATAGTTCAATGAAAGCAGTGTTGTTCCATCAGCGGACACCGTGCCAGTTACTCTTTCGGTTCGTGTGATAACGGAATTGGAGGTAATCAGTTCTCCGCTGAAGGTAGTTCCCGACCAGGTTATGGGCATATCCGGGTTACCGGGATTGTAATAGGGAATGGTATGGTTAAGCCAGCTGTCGTAAACGGTTTCTCCCTCGCTTCCCGTCCACTTGGTAATCTCCCATCTGCCTCCGACTGTTAACCTCAGTTTGGTCATGTTATGAAGAGCTGTCAGATTATTAAAGGCAGTAGTGGTGGTGGCTCTGGCTTTTACAATAGCCGTCCCCTGGGCTTGCTGCAGTATTTTCCCGGTGCTATCCACTATGCGACAGATAATGATGTGTTCTCCTTCATCGGGGAAAGACACTCGTATGCTGAAATCGTTTCCAGTTTGCTTCAGGACTCCATCCACATACCACTCGAAACGGGAGCCCTGGGGAGGGGCTTCGGCAAGTTCGAGATTGAAGGTCTTCTCGACGTTTGGTTCCATTTCCTGAGTTGCCGGGCTTAATGTCATCTGGTTATAAATTACATTGATATATGTAAAATCGATGTATTTCTTAGCTTCCTGAGCAGTGCCGACATTTACTTTCCCCCGGACGTAGAAGCCCAGTAAATTATTCCCCGGGTTTAAGGTAATGTTTCCATTAGCGTCGAATTCAAGCGCTTTCCCATCCCTGAAGACGGATAACGAGCCGTCGAATACGGCATCGATGTTCAAATCTATTAAATTACTGGTTGCGATATGCCCGTCTTTAAGCTCTACATACACCCCATCTTCGTTTTTATAAGTAATAGTATATGCAGGGAAACGGTCGTTGCCGATGGTGCCGGCTTTAAATTCAGTCCAGCGCTGGCTGATTTTATTCCAGTCGATAATCGATGTCTTTCCCGTATAGCCGATTTTATCGAAACTGATACTGTTCCCTGCATCTATCGCCGCCTTATTAGCGCCCGATTCATAGGCTTTTAGTTTGCCTGTTTCGTACTCGATTCTGCGTTCGATGTTTCCCGGGTAGTTCGGGTCGGCGATATACATTTTCCCATCCTTGATGCGGTAACAAATCATAGCATGTCCGCCTGCCCCTTCTTTGGTCACCCCCACCATTTGAGGTTCGCCGGTCATTTGCATCGAGTAGCAAAAGAGATTCCATGTGAGTTCGTCGCTGACGCCGCGCTGCTCCCGCCAGAATTTAAAAGCAAACCCACCCCAATCTATATCTTGTTGAATGGTAGAAGCAAATCTATAGCCGTATGAATCATCCTGCCAGATGGTAGGGGTATCGGGTTCGTTTCCATTGCTATCGTAGCGGTTATACAGGGTCAGGTCTTTGCCATCCGGTTGTGTTACATAATACCAGAGAGCACTCAAACTTTGACCGGCGCAATGTCCCTCGGGTGCAATATATGAGCCGTAATTTACAAATTGCCAGTCATCTATGCCTGGCCTGAAGCCTGAATCGATATCGGGTTTCAATTCTGTCAATTTAATCATACTGACCAGAAAACTGGAAAAATGCCGTGTCCCTATGGTAATAGAATCCGCATCTTGAGCTATGGTTGCCATTCCTTCCAGCTTACCGATATTGGAATCATAATAGAAACCCATAGCGAAGTAGCCCGATGGCACTTCGACCGGAATGGTAACCTCCATTAATTCGTTCGAGTATTCCCCGCCGTTGTTTATCGTGATAAGTGGGGTAATCGGGTCAAGATCACCGCCGAACGTATGCTTTTTGATGGGTGAATAGGATATGGTAAAGTTCGTGGAAACGTTATATGCCGCCGGGGGAACAACCACCTTCATACCGTTAATGGGGCTATTGTTATCGGTAATGGTAATCGCATCTCCCCCCGGGGAGACTATAGTATTAACCACAGTAATGGTTTTTTCGATGGTAATGGTGCAGGTTTTCCCGTCGTTGTTGTCGGTTGTTCCTGTAGTTTGTCCGCCGCCTGAGCAGCCGCTGAATAGTAAAATTAAACAAGAAAAAATTGAAAGGATAGCTATCTCGATTTTTCGGAACATCTTCAACTCCTTGAGTTGATTTTACCATAATTATCGTCAATATTTAACTGCAAAAATTCAGAGAAATATTGGAATTATAGCGATTTATAAAATACTTCACCCTATTTATCACATTGCTGGACAGAATAATGCGGAGCCTCCCTTCCTTTCCACCTGCTGAGATGCTGTAGTAGAGACCGCCCCTTTTTTATTGCCGAAAAGAGGCAAACTAAGACTCTTCGATAGCAGCTGCTGTTAGCACGGCAGGGGATGACATTTTCAATTAGCAATCGGATGGTGAAAAGTCGAGCATTATATATTTTTCGGTTGCAGTACACTATGCCATAGGGTAGAATTATGCAGGACGGGGACTTCCTGCCACTATCGAAATCAAACCCGTGCAGAAGGAGATGCAAAATGCCTGAACAGATTACCAGTGAATTGCAAAAGTTGAGTGGGCTGGCAGCTGACATGACGTTGACGGAAAAAATAAGGCATGAAGCCGTTCAATCCATCGGCAACATCGGCAATCATGAAGCGCTCCTGGTACTGCTGGACCTTGCCGCCAATAAAAACCTGCCTGTCAAAGACAGAGACCTGGCAATTAAATTTGCTCGCAATATCATAAAGAGGGATTAGTAAATCTGTTAATAAAAGGTCTACAATATCCTGATTTATATTGCATCAGGTTGTATCTATACAAAGGGAAGAGGAGCTGAGAACTGAGGTATGAGCGTAGGGATTGGAATTATAGGATTACCCGGAAGCGGCAGGACCACCATATTTAATGCGCTGACAAAGGGGAATGCTGCCACCGGCAGCCACTCCCAGAGAGAGCCTCACATCGGCATTGCCAAAGTGCCGGATTCTCGTCTTACGAAACTGGCAGAGATGTTTAATCCCAAAAAAATCGTACCTGCGGAAATCAAATACCTGGATATCGGTGCTTCTATAAAAGGAATCGGGAAAGACTCTTCCATAAGCGGTGAATATTTAACCCAGCTCAGCAATGTCGATGCTCTGATAAACGTTGTGCGCTCCTTCGTCGACGACAGCATCGTGCACCCCTCCGGTAGCATCGACCCCGCCAGGGATATCAACAACATGAATATGGAATTGAACTTTTCCGACCTGGCCATCATCGAACGTAGAATGGAAAAGATAACCAACTCGCTAAAAAGCGCCAAACCAGATGAAAGACAGCAATATAAAAACGAACAGGATTTGCTGATTAAAATAAAATCGGAGCTGGAAAAAGATATCCCCATCAGGGAACAAAATCTTACCGAAGAAGAGAAAAAAGCGATTGTTGGCTATCAATTCCTGAGTGCCAAACCACTACTGACGATAGTCAATACAGGTGAAGACCAGCTGACGGATACTAAGAAGATTGAAGATGAAATGAATGCCAAATTCGGCACCGCTAACCACCATGTTATCGCCCTGTGCGGCCACCTGGAGATGGAACTGGCACAACTGGAAGACGAGGAATCGGCGGCGTCTTTCAGGAGCGATTTTGGGCTTTCCGAACCCGGGCTGGACAGGGTAATCAAGCAATCCTATGCACTGCTGGGTTTGATATCCTTCCTCACTGCCGGTGCCGATGAGTCCCGTGCCTGGCCTATTACCGAGGGAACGATTGCGCAGAAAGCGGCCGGCAAAATCCACTCGGATATCGAGAGAGGCTTCATACGCGCCGAGATTATCAGCTACGAAGACCTCATAAACTGCGGCAGTCTTGCCGAAGGGAAAAAGCGCGGGCTGTTAAGACTCGAGGGCAAGACCTATATCGTCAAGGACGGGGATGTCATCAATTTCCTGTTCAACGTGTAGGATTGATAGTTTTTATACGCCAAAGATATAGTTCACAGACGAATCCTCCAACATTCTGGATTAATTGTCATTCTAAGTTCGTGATGGATGAACTCAGAATCCAGGGGGTGGAGAGAAAACACTAAAGCCGCTATGGATTCGACAAGCTCACCACGAGCGGCTTTTTAGTTTTTTTGTCACTCTGAACGAAGAGTCTAAAGACCATTCGATAAGCCTCATGCTCTTCCAGCACATCGATACGACGGTACGAAAGGCACTATATGGAGGACTGTTTAGATAGCCTCTAGAAATTGGATAGGCAAATCCAGAGAACACAAACCGCCGCCCATAAAACATACGGAACGAATACCGGTATCATAATCCATTTATTTAATTTCGCCTTTTTGGCGCCGAGAACAGCCAGCACCAGTCCGCATATGATAATACCCCATATAGCTACCCAGTTCAAAGGGGTATTCAGTACATAGCTCCACTCATACACATTATTCCCGAAAGTACCGTACATCAAATTTACACAGTACATAGCCACAAAGAACAACCCGAGAGAAATAACCGGTGTAGAAATTTGCGCCGCCTTATTGCCCCGAATCAAACCGATTATAACCATAACAGAGATAATCAGCGAAACGCCGGCAATTATCAATGCCGTCGGGGCGGAGGGAACTGACTGGATTACCATCCCGCTTTCACCCCAGAGAAGATTACCTTCCGAGTCTATATGCTGGGCATATAC
>CAZJVO010000023.1:0-18678 GCA_964549815.1 uncultured Dehalococcoidales bacterium
ATATGATATTTAATATCTCTATTATCTAATATCTGGAGACTTTTTGAGAGTTTCCTGAATTGTAATGGGAATTACTGACGGGATTATTTATTTCGGAACAGAAGATATTCGTTTACTGGTAAAGGCTGTTAGTATTAATATATAATTAATCCTAACATCATGAATGATTTTGATATAATAAATAAGGATCGATTTTTTAGTCCTTTACCAAACATTAAAGCAACTACCGACATATAAATAGATATTAATACCTACAGAGAGTCCGCTGTAAATTGCATTTACAGCGGACATTGCGATAAACTCTTTATATTATAAAATCATAATAAAACATTCGATTTTTCTGAATGAAAGAATAGGTACGAAATACATTTTACCTTACCGAACTTAATGCCCCGACCGTAAGGTCGTTGGAAGTTTATTAAATATTTTTTGATAGATTATGAGCAAAACTTAAAATAATAAGAACCTATGAGGTGAATAATGGGAAAGCAAATTAAAAAATTTTCAAAAGTAATTATTACTTTTGTTTGTATACTTCTTATTATCTCGAATATTTCCTGTTTCGGCGGTACCATGTCGATAACAGGTTCGCCAGATACTACTAATAATAACAATGTTCAGACAACGTCTGCTTCTGAACCTGCGGCTGTTGATATCAGCAGTGGAAAAAAGACTGCAAAAATTGGGCCGGAAGGCGGTGAAATTAAACTGGAAGATGGAGCGGTATTATCTATTGAGGCTCAGGCATTATCTAAAAAGACTGAGGTTGTCTTGGAAAAACTGGATATGCCACAGGGCTTTGGAGATGGGGCTGTAGCTTATGATATTTCAGGACTGGCGGGAGCTACTGGTAAGGTGGAATTAACCTTTAAGACAGAGACCGGGCTGAACTCAGAAGAGCTTTCTGTTTTCCGTTATGATACTAATACAGAACAATGTGCCGTACTAAATTATAGCTATGATACAGTATCCGGCCTTGTTGATGTGATTTTAAATGGCACAAGCACAACTGCATCGGCACCAGGTAATCTGGTGGGTGTACACATGATGATGGCGCAAAAAACAGATCTGCCGGGGACTTTTTCTCAGGGCATGCTGGACAAGGTGCGTGTTGTATTTACCACGCAGGAGCAATATAAACCTGCCAGCGCGGAAAAGCTGCTCAACCTGCCCTATTACGAACAGTCCGGAGGTTCCTGCTGGGCCGCAGATGCTATGATGATGATAAGGGGTTATAGTTCCGACGTGCCGAATACACAGATAGGTGGTGCCCTCAATTTCTGCAAGTGTGCAGATACCGACTTCGGCTTAGGAACGGTCGGATTTACACAAGAACTGGTACGTTACATTGGGGTAAGGGCATCATCGACTGCTACATGGAATGGATATTTGAAAATGAATCATCTCCATTGGAAGATTCTGGAAGAGTTGGACAAGGGGCATCCGCTTATTCTGAAACTCCCGGGTTTGGGACACTATGTGCTGGTTGTAGGCTATCAGGATAACGGTGATAAACTGGTACTGCATGATTCCAAAGCTATGAGCGTTACAGATAAAGATGGAGGCATGTACTGTGTAAGGCCCTGGTCCTGGGTGACGGCCCAGCAGGGTGGAGCCACAGTTGCCATGCAGATATTGTATGTTAAAGACAAGCCAGCACAGGCAAATTCATTACTCAGTATTGTGTGTCCCGGAGCGGGCGAATCAATGGCCTGCTCTTATGGCAAGATGACATTTTACGCTGTCAACCCCGCTATAAATCATAAGGTGGACCTGGCTATGCTCCAGTTCCATCCATCAAGCCCGGGAGGTGTTTGCTGGTATAGTGCCGGCAGTGAAATTATGGTTGTCCCGTCTAATGCTACTAATTTATATATTGAAGCTCCAATATATAACGCGGGTATGTCAGCAGACACGGCTGATGTTGAAATACGGGTTTATAACGATTACAACCTTATCTATAGCACATCGATAGAGGGCAACAGCCTACCGCCAGCCGAATTTAATGAAACCCGGTCCGTTACTATCAAAAAGGATATCCCACTGGAAAATATACGGCTGCCTCAAAATGCATCCGAAGAGGGGACATTACCGGTTACCATTATTACCAGGTTGATGAAAGGCGAACAAATAGTCGACCAATTCTCCGTTGACGCTGTGCTTTCTGTAATTCCGATAGTTACAAAAGTCGACCCTGTAAATACCTCTCCCGGGGGTGAGATTACCATTACCGGTAATTGCTTTGGCAAAGAAAAATCTAAAAAAAGCGCTGTTCTATTGAATAATACTTCCTGTGATATCGTTTCGTGGAGTGAAGCTAAAATCGTCGCTAAAATACCATCAAATATGGCGCTGGGGAAAGACCTTCCCCTTATTGTCGTTACCGGAGAACAATATGAATATCAGAGTAAACCTGTTAAAATTTCGCTGGTCAAGGATACCACGGTAACCGGTACATTTGATTCATCCGACTTAAACGATGCGTACGGAGACTATCTGCGCGGAATAACTTTTTCCGGAAGCTGGGAATTAACCGGTGCCGACGCTGCAAACTGTTACGCCGACCAAGAAACTGCATATTTTTCTCTCAGGGTCTGGAAGGACACGCCAGCACGGCTGGTTATCAATGCCGACGCCCAAATGGTCACACCTACTGCTACTCAAAAACAGGACGATGGGTCGACCATCGTAATTACGTATCATGATCCAAAACTCCTTCCACCAACGGAGGGAACAGTCTTTAGATTAAAGGGAAATCCCAAATACACGCTCAACAGCAGTGATGACTCGATTACTGTTGATTTTACACTTGATAAATATGACCAATCTATTGATATCGATCTAACTTTTGAAATCAGATGTGATGTAAAAGAATATGATAAGAATGGAACCCTGGTAAAAGAGACAAATGATCAGTTTGTTAACACTCTGGTTGCCGCTGTCTTTTTTATTATGGCTGATTGATGGATAAACACCGGACAAGACGAGAGCATGGGTAGTTGGATCTTGTATTACATCAAAGCTTAAATTTATGCGGATGGTTAAGATTATTAAGAACAGGTAAAGCGCCAGGACATATTCTGCATGTGGGAATATAATAGTGACAGAATGGCTGAGCCTAGGTTTCAGGTCGGCCTGCTAAATTGTTCTGGCTGTTACTTTACTGGTCCATGTTGGCTTTATCCAGTAAAGCTTGAACTTCAAAAAGCTTTCTGTATACTGCCTCGATTTTCTTTTTGCCTTTTGATAATACGGCTTTGAACAGGTTGCTGATTTCGGCAACTTCGAGACGCTTGTAGTAGTCCACGGTTTCCTTGAGATGTGCCAGGACAATCATACCGGCTAAAATCGGATGGTTGTTGGTCATGTTGTCTATGATACACGCATAACGGCTCATTAGCAATCTATCCTTTCAATCCGGTTTAAGGTAAGAAAAGAGGATATTGCCCAACCTGATAGCACACTTTTCAATCCTCTTTTATCAATCGCTGGGAGGGTTTTTCCCATCTGCCTCATATGAATCTCGGAAGCCGGGGGAGGGTGAATACTGCTTCGATATATCAGAGGAGGGGGTAGGGTAGGGAGATGCAAATGACTGTCAGGAAGTTATCTTCCCCATTTCTTTGTTCACTGCAGCGTCAGGTGGTAGGAAATACAGGGGAAGCATGCTATAAATGCAGCCAGGTGGGGATTCTTTCTTTGTATTTCATGCCATCCCCTCCCTCCAGGTTGTAAATTTCTTGCACAAAGGTTATAATAGCCGTTTGATGGCTGATAAGGGTGAAATGGAGTTTCAGAAAATACTGGTACCGGTTGCCGGCACCAAAGCCGATGAGGGGGCCATAGAGCTAGCATGCAAGCTCTCCAGGAGCAAGAGTGGCAGGTGTGAAATTTATGCCATTCATGTAATACCGGTGGAGCGTTCTTTACCGCTCGATACCGAAGATTCCTCCAAAATAGGCGCTGCCGAAAGCATTTTGAATAATATAGAGTCGATAGCTCGGAAACAGGGTTGCTCGATAGAAACTGTAATACTACAGGCCAGGGATATCGGTTCGACCATAATAGAGGAAGCTAAAAATAGGGAGGTTGACCTGATTTTAATAGGGGTTTCCTACAAGCGGCACTTTGGGCAGTTTTGCCTGGGGGATGTGGTCCCGTACGTGCTGGAAAATGCCCCCTGTCGGGTTATCATCGACCATCAGCTTCAGTCAGACCAATAAGCAGGTTCGATTATGAAAGTAATTATCATGGGGTGTGGACGTGTTGGTGCTCAACTGGCAGTTATGCTGGACAGAGAAAACCATAAGGTCACCGCACTGGATATCAATGTGGACAGCTTTCGCAGATTGCCCCCTGAGTTCAAAGGGAAAGCCCTGCTCGGCAATGGCCTCGACGAAGAAATACTCAAGAAAGCCGGCATAGAAGAAGCGGATGCCTTTGTGGCTGTTACCCAGGGAGATAACCGCAATATAATGGCAGCCCAGATAGCCAAGCACATCTTCCACGTCCCCAAAGTACTTTGCCGTATATATGACCCCCTGAGGCGCGACCTGTACAGCATGCTGGGGCTGGAGGCACTCAGCCCGACTACCATATTTGCCCAGATGTTCAAGGAAAAACTGGAGAGTTAAGGCGATATTATGTATATCATTATTGTCGGCGGCGGACGCCTTGGATACTATCTTGCCAGAACACTAGTGGATGAAAAGCACGAAGTTCTGATAATTGAAAAAGATGCCGCCACCGTCCAGTCCATAGTAAGTGAAATGGGCAGCATCTGCATCAAGGGTGACGGTTGCGAAACAGCCGTTTTAGCTGAGGCTGGAACCAACCGTGCTGATATTTTCATTTCGGTAACCGGCGATGATGAAGACAACCTGGTTGCCTGCCAGGTGGCAAAATACAAGTTCAATGTCCCACGCACGATTGCTCGCATCCGCAATCCGAAGCATGAAGTACTCTTTAAAAAGCTGGGAATAGATGTTACTGTAAGCAGTACAGCCATTATCCTTGAGTATATAAAGCATGAGGTGCCTACAAATCCTCTGATGCACCTGTTATCAATTGAAGAAAAGGGATTGGAAATCGTCGAGATAAAAATACTGCCCGAGTCAAAGACAATAGGGAAGGCCATTAAAGACATAACCCTTCCCCCTGATAGCATTCTGTCTTTGATAATACGGCACGACAGCAAACCCATCATCCCCACACCTGCCACTGTGCTTCAGGCCGAAGACCAGATAATCGCAGTTACCCCTCCTGAGGCGGAAAGTCTTTTGCGCTCTGCTTTAACCGGAAACTAAACCACACTTTTATTTTTTCAACGGTGTGCGGTTAAGCTCGACCACGCGAGTGATGGTGCCATCATCTATCTGGATGTCGAGCTGTATGTTGAAAACAAAACGGTCGTCATTGAATTCCACATGGGTCATCCAGCCCTGTTTTGGCTCTCGAAATAAGGGGAAGAGCTCTGCCTTGAGTATGGTTATGTTATCCATATTGGGGCCGTAAAGAGCTTTTATCGCTCTTAATATCACAGGCCTGAGCTGAGCGGCATCTTTGATAGATTTTAACATACCTTACCTCCCTCATTTTCATTTGACGAAAGTGCTTTATTAAACTATATTGTGAAATATATTATGCCATCTGGCACTTTCATAATTCACTTTTTAAATAGAGCCTTATCATCCCAGGGAGGTAAACGAAATGATGAAAAAATATTCTCTTACTTTCATAGTACCGATAATTTTAATTATTTGCAATCTTTTTTATTTTACCGGATGCAGTGGTGAACAGGTCATAGAAATCTCTCTTGCAGATATGATGATAACAAACTATCCCGCTTCGATTTACATCGGTGGTAATGTAAATAACCCGGGATATTACCCCCTCAGGGAGGATGATTCCATTGAAAGCCTTATTAAAGCTGCCGGTGGCGCTCCTAACGACACAGATAACCCTCAAATGGCATTAATAATCGATAGCCAGGATATAAAATCCCAGAAGATAAATATAAACCGCGCCGACGCCTGGTTACTGGAAGCTCTACCGGGGATAGGTGAAACCAGGGCAAAAGCAATTATTCAATACCGTACGGAAAACGGCGGCTATCGGAATATTAATGAATTATTAAAAGTCGAGGGCATTGGGCAGGAGACGTTCGATAATATCAGGGAGCTGATTACAGTTTATGATTGAAAGCGTATTTGCAGCGATGTGTGAGGGAAACTATATATGCAGTTGTCCTTTTGAATCCTATCGTTGCCCATGCCATTGGGGTCAATCCCGAACATGAAGCGCAATAAAGAAAGGAAGAAAACTCACGAAGCGAATTCCGTTTAGTCTCCTTCCCCAAAATGGGAGAACACTTCCTTTTACGTGAGGTGAGGAGTAAAAAAAGACGAATATCATCTTGCCCTCTCTGCTTAATAAGAAGGCTTGAGGGTGATTTCGAATATAAAAATCGAGTTGTTGGAAAGACCAATGGCACGGAGTTAGCAATTTAGATGGTTCTAATCTGCCTCAGCCTTAGCTGGATAGTCGGAATCGCTATCGGATTGAATTTCGACCTGTCGACTGTCTTTATTTTAGCAGCTTTGATACCGCTTCCTCTCCTGCTATTAAAAAGATACCAGAAACAGGCAATACTTAGCGGATTGTGTATTATCGCCTTCTTCGGCGGCGCCATTTGTGCTCAAGCATGCTTGCCCGAAGATGATTCCGACTATATCAATTTTTTTAATGGCAGGGGTACGGTGACCGTTACCGGTATGGTAAATGGCGACCCGGATATCAGGGATAACAATACCAGGCTGATGGTTAAATCATCCGGTATAGAGGCCGATGGCGAGCAGTCCGAAATCGAA
Source organism: uncultured Dehalococcoidales bacterium (assembly GCA_964549815.1). Lineage (GTDB taxonomy): Bacteria > Chloroflexota > Dehalococcoidia > Dehalococcoidales > UBA5627 > UBA5627. The sequence continues at coordinate 6,870 of CAZJVO010000023.1, forward strand.
GGGAATGTGCTGGTTTTCGTCTCAAATTATCCTGCTTACAGCTATGGAGATGTCCTGGAAATAACAGGAAAACTGGAAACGCCGCCCGTATTCGAGGATTTCGATTATGCCGATTATCTCTCCCATGAAAACATTTATTCCACGATGCTCTATCCGGAAGTGGAGGTAATCGATAGAGGGAAGGGGCTTGCTCCGCTGGAATGGATATATTCTTTAAGGTCGGAGCTGTCGCTGGCGCTGGCAAGGGTCCTGCCCGAGCCGCAGGCATCGCTGGCACAGGGGATGCTTTTGGGAATCCGCAGCAATATCCCCGCTGACCTGCAGGAAGCCTTTTCAGCAACCGGGACCACACATATTCTTGCTATCTCAGGATTGAATATCGGAATCGTGGCGGGTATTACCTTAAGCATCGGTTTATGGATGTTCGGGCGCAGACACTATTTCTACATCTGGCTGGCGCTGGCAATCATATGGATGTATGCCGCTCTGACGGGGCTGGAGGCTCCTGTCGTGCGCAGCACTATAATGGCCAGCATCTTTCTGACAGCCGAACTTCTGGGAAGGCAGCGTAATGCCATAACGGCATTGACCTTTGCTGCCGCTATCATGACAGCATTCGACCCGCAGGTCATTTACACCGCCTCGTTCCAGATGAGCTTTATGGCAATGTTCGGGCTGGTTATTATACTCCCCCCTCTGCAAACCGCCGGAAGGCGATTTTTAGAGAGGATGCCAGATAAATTTGAGGGGCTGTCATCCATAACCGGCTTTATTTACAATAGCCTCGCCGTAACACTGGCTGCCCTGGCGGGTGTCCTTCCCCTGATTGCCTATTATTTCGGCATTATTTCCATTGTCAGCCCTCTGGCTACCCTCCTCGCCTTACCCGTACTTACGGGGATTATTGTGCTGGGGACTTTGACTGGGATAGTGGGGCTGTTCTTCCTGCCTCTGGCGCAGGTTTTCGGTTGGGTCCTGTGGTTGATGCTATCCTATATGATGCTGGTAGTCAAAGGATTTGCTGGACTTTCGATATCATATATAGACATCGATGGTTTCAACGCTATAGCATTATGGATTTATTATATTGCGCTGGCAGTAATAATATGGTCAATTTATCGGAGCCAATTTTTCAAAAAGCTGGAAGATGATGAAGGCTGCGGGGAAAAACAATCGGCTGCCGTTAAGCCTGCTGGAAAGGTAGAAAAGGGGCAAGGCTTCTTCCAGCGCCGTCCGGTTAAAATAATGCTCTCCCTGGTAGCTGCCATAAGCCTCCTCGGATTTACAGCGCTAAGCTCAGCGTCGGACGATAATTGGCACGTTAACTTTCTGGATGTGGGGCAGGGAGATGCCATTCTGATTCAAAAAGGTAATCTGCAGGTACTGGTCGATGGCGGCCCCAGCGGTCAAGCTTTAAGTCTGGCTTTAAGCGAAGAGATGTCTTTCTGGGACAGGACAATCGAACTGGTAATTTTAACCCATCCCCATGAAGACCATCTGGTCGGGTTGGTGGAAGTATTGAAAAGGTACACGGTCGAACAGGTGCTGGCTACGGAATCGCAAAGTGATTTACCGATTTATGACGAATGGCTGAGACTTATCGAACAGAATGATATTGAATACCTGTCGGCATATGCCGGCCATCAAATCTATCTCGCTGGGGGTGTCATCGATGTACTCAGCCCCCGGGCAACATACCTCGAGGGAACTGAATCGGATACAGATAACAACAGCATAGTACTGGTTGTTCACCTTGGCGATATCAGCTTTTTACTGGCTGGTGATGTGGGGAAGGAGGAGGAATTCGAACTGATAACCGAGAGGCTGGCACAGCAGGCTACAGTGCTTAAGGTGGGGCATCATGGTTCTGCTGCATCGACCTCCTCTGAGTTTCTGAATGTGGTCAGGCCGCAGATAGCCGTTATCTCCGTCGGCTCGGGAAACAGCTACGGGCATCCGGATACGGAAGTAATGGAAAGATTGATTGAGATGGTCGGAGAACAAAATATTTATCGGACCGATAAACATGGCTCGATTGAGTTTATTACAGATGGAAGGAAATTATGGGTGGCGGCAGAGCACTGGTAAAAACCACCGATTGCTGATAAACTACTAAAAAATACGGAATCACCCAGAAAAAATCAATCATGAACTCGAGGTGCAGATATGGGGGTTATTGAATTTTACTTCAGCAGCATCATAGGCATTATTCTCTTTATTCTCAGTCTAGCCTTATACTTCTTACCCACCATAGTTGCCGTTGTCCGGAAGAAACGCAACGCTCTGGCTATTTTCCTGCTTAATCTCTTTCTGGGGATTACCTTCATCGGGTGGGTTGTTGCCCTGGTATGGTCTGCTACCAGGGATTAGCTGATGCAAGCCCTTATTCATTTCGACAGTGCCAGTCCTTTTTTCTCTTATAATCGGGTGCTGGCATAAGGCATCAGCCGTTCCTGAGTCTTGATTCTTCACCTCTCGGAGCGAGGAGCAAGTGAATTGCAGAAGCCGATTTCGATATTTGTCTTGTTCTGTTCGATAAAGCAGGTTGAATATCTCAATTCAGGTTGCTTGAAATAACCGATTAAGGTACTTGTTATCGGTCTGGCCTGTGTTATAATACATAAATTACGGTGAAACAAATTGTTATGAGCAGGTATTGAAGAGTGAAGATCGGATACGGTTGGGTAATAGTTACCTGCTCCCTTATTATCCTTGTTGCACTGGGGACCCTGACGGGGACCTTCAGTGTTTTTCTTGAACCCCTTGCCAGAGAATTCGGATGGGAGCGCGGTGCTTTATCTGCCGCGTTCTCGATTTGTACCTTTCTCGGAGGCCTTTTTGCCATAGTCACAGGCAAATTGACCGATAAATACGGGCCCAGGCTGCTTGTTACCATTACAGGAATACTCATCGGCATTATTATGCTTTGCATGTCGAGGATTACCGCATTATGGCAGGTATACATAATCTGGGGGGTTCTCGGTGCTGTTGCTATGAGCTGCTGCGTGGTTCCGATAAGTTCTACCATACCCAGATGGTTTACCTCCAGGCGAGGTCTGGCTATTTCTCTGGGCATCATCGGCATGGCTCTGGGGGGAGCCATATGGCCGGTGCTTGCGCAGTGGTTGATAGATTCGTTTGAGTGGCGGCAGGCCTTTGTTGTTATGGCAATAGCAGGCTCTTCAGGTATTATCATTCCGGCGCAGTTTCTCAAACAAAGCCCCATGCAGACGAAACTACCTGAAAAAGGGGGAGAGGTAGAAACGAAGATTGAAGGGCTGCCTCTGAACGAGGCGGTTAAAACCAGCAAGTTCTGGATATTCGGAGTAATACTGCTCCTGCATAATTTCTACATCATGCTGATTATTGTTCATATGGTGCCCTATGCCATCGACATCGGTATCCCTTCAATTACGGCGGCTACGGCTTTATCCGTTTTCGTCGCCGTATCGCTGGTAGCCCAACTGGCTGCCGCCTTCGTGGTAGATAAGGTAGGAGGCATCAGGGTACTCTTTTTCAGCCTGATAGCGGCGATGATAAGCCTGCTGCTGCTTCCTTTTGCGGTAAATACCGGGTTGGTCTTCCTGTTTGCCGTAATGCTGGGAATTACGGGAGCTATGAATACGCTGCAAACCATCGTTACGGTCGAAATGTTCGGAACTAAATACATCGGGGCAGTGCTGGGAGTGGTTCTCTTTTTCGGCACTGTCGGCGGAGCCCTCGGCCCCATATTTGCCGGTTTTGTATATGATAATGCAGCCAGCTATATGCCGGCTTTTATTACCTGTTCCTGTATGGGGGTTACAGTGTTTATTCTTTCACTGATACTGTCACGCGTAGCTGGTATGAAAAAGTAACAGCCCTTACGAGCGTCCCCCTGTTTAATGTTTTGGCTTACTATGATGATTATAAAAACATCAACGGTTCGAGTGATGAAGGATTGCGAAAATAATTTTTACGGTCTTTCTCCATTATTTTCACCTCTCTGATGTCAGACAGTGACATATTGCAGCATAACAATAATTCCGATGTGTGATAACTGCTTATTCTATTCTGAGAGAGCACGGTACAACAGGCTACATTACGATATTTTATCAGGCAGGGAGATTTCAATGTAAATATAATGACAGACAGGCAAGCTAAATTAAATTCACAAAAGTGGTATAATCTAACTTTGACTTTTATTTTAATCTTATAAGGCAGGTTTTGAATGACAGGAACAATATTAACTCTTCTTGGTACCATGGTGCTGGTTTTCATAGCAGCCCTGATATTTACCAATGCCATCGAGTGGATAGCCAGTCAATTACGGCTTGGCTGCTCTTTCATCGGCTCCATAGTGGCGCCATTGTTCACTTCCATACCGGAAATGGTGGTTTTTCTGGTAGCCATATTTGCATACGAAGGTGAGGCGGGTACGGATATAGGTGTTGGGACTATCTACGGGCAGCCGTTTATGGCCTCCAGCCTCTCTTACGGGTTGGTAGGCATAGCCATACTGCTGGGGCTACTGCTTAAAAAGAGAAGCAGCGGGCATATGCATGTCGATAAATCGCTGGCTACCCCTTTTCTTTTCGTTACCATTTTATTCCCGCTGACGCTGGTGCCTGCATTTACGGATAGCGTTATCGTCAACTACGTCTTTGCTGTTATTTTCCTGAGTGCTTTTGTTTACTATATATGGACGATGTACAAAGGGAAGAATGCCGAGCAGATTGAGGATGCCGAGGCCCCTTATTTCTGCCGCCTCGTACCCGGGGCTACCAGAGGGAGGATGGCTCTGGCTGTTCTGCAACTGCTGGTCGCAGTGGCGTTGTTGTACATCGGCTCCGAAAAAATGGTCGGCACTGTGGAAGCACTTTCCGAGGGCATCGGCTTAAGTGCCCTGGCACTGGCTTTGATAATCGTACCGGCAGCCACCGCCATACCGGAAACCTCGACCGCCCTGATATGGGGATTCAAAGGGAGAGATACTCTCAGTTTGGGTTCGCTGGTCGGCGAGAAAATCCTTTATTCGACCTTCTATCCGGCCCTGGCGCTTTTTCTCATCTCATGGTCTTACGATATCCATATCCTCATGAGTGTTATAGCTACCACAATAATCTCGCTGATGCTTTATCTGTGTATACGTTTTAACAAGTTGAACTGGTATACCCTGTGCTTCGGCCTTTTATTCTTTATCGCTTATATAGTTCTGGTATTCGGACTCAACGTATAATAAGGACGGAATCTATGCGGAGAGGAGGTTGAAATGAATACAGTGGTGGCTAAAATAATATCGCAAAGGGGCAACTGTGAAGCGGGGCATAGAGTCGGGGATGAGTTTGTAATTGGGCAGAGTACGCCTTGCGGTATGTGTTCCTGGGCATTTTACGTCCTTTTCCCTTTTGCTGAAGTGCTCCAGTTCGGGGGGAGCTTCCCATGGGAGAAAGACCCGTCGAAAACAACAGTGGCCTGTCCCGACCCCGATAGTCCGGTAGTATTCGAACTGAGCCGAAAGGAATTGTAAGAAGATTGCGGAAGTGCGTACTGAATTCGAGCCATCTCCGTTTCTGGTGGAAAATATAGGCCTGCTTCCAGGGGGGAGGGCACTGGATATAGCCATGGGCAATGGGCGAAATACTATTTACCTTGCCAGGATGGGATTTGAGGCCGAGGGAGTCGATATATCTGCAGAAGCGGTAGAAGCTGCACTTAAGCATGCACGTTCGGAAGGGGTTAAGATTAGCGCTCGGATTGCCGACCTCGAAACAGAAAATAATATCATACAGAAAAATACTTATGACGTTATAATTTGCTTCAATTACCTGTACCGTCCATTGATTCCCCGTATAAAAGAGGGGTTGAAGGAGGGTGGAATAATAGTATATGAGACCTTTACTGTTGACCAGATGCAGTTCGGCAGACCCTCGAACCCCGAATTCCTGCTCAGGCACAACGAACTGCTTGTAATGTTCCGCAACTTCCGCTGCCTGCGCTATCATGAAGGTATTATAGATAAAAAGGCGACTGCCGGAATAATAGCAGAAAAGCCTGTGGCGAGGGTTGAAATCCCCTGCCCCTAGAGCTCGCTCTCCGCTTCTTCTTCCATCTCGTAGAGTCGAGTATAATAATCGGGGAGTTCATTCAAATGAGCGAGTGCTATTTTTCCTGTCATGATGGGGTCGTCATCGGTAATATTGGTTTGCGGGTCTATCAACCCATGCTCTAATTCAACATCCAGCCCCATCCTGAACTGCTCGACATCGAACCTTGTCCAATCGATGCCCAGCTCTTCTCCGATTTCTCTGGCTTCCTTTGCAGTAAAGTGTTTTCCCATGTCCATGGCAGAATTCCTCCTGTTTTTTTTACTTGTATATCTATTATAAACAGGTAAAATACCGCTTAAAGTGATTAAAGCCATGATATCGTCAGCTAATCGTCTCAACGCGAATGCCTCTGGCCATTGCCCAATCGAGCCCTTCTTCGATCTGCTTTTCCTCGCCTTCCAGTTCTACCCTCATACATCCCTCTTCGTCGTTGATTCTCGAATCATACAGATTTACTTTAATGTCGTACTGCTGGTTGATTGTGTACAGGATTGGCTCCAGCAGCATCTCCTGCGGAATACCCAGCACTACTTTTCTCTTAATAATGGCCATATCATCCTTCCTGCTCGAATTCCTTCATTACTTCTCTAATCTTCTGCTTCAATTCATCATGAGGAACTTCTATACCGGATTTGTTTTCTATTTTTTTAAGCCGCTCCTCCAGCTTCGATTGTTCGTTCAACACCAGGCGGATTACATCGGCTACCGGGTCGGGCAGATTGCCATGGTCAAGGTTGAGCAGGGGTTTGTGATGTTCGTCTACCACCCTGCCCGGGATGCCAACCACAGTAGCCCCATCGGGAACCGGTTTTACAACCACTGAGCCCGAACCTATTTTCGCTCCGTCACCGATAGTGATTGCCCCCAGCACCACTGCCCCCGTGCCAATGACCACTTTGTTGCCGATAGTCGGATGGCGCTTGCCCTTGTTAAGGCTGGTACCCCCCAGGACGACGCCCTGATATATAAGGACATCATCACCGATTTCTGTCGTTTCGCCGATAACAACTCCAGAGCCATGGTCGATAAAGAAACGGCGTCCGATTTTAGCCCCCGGGTGGATTTCGATGCCTGTAAAGAAGCGCGTCCAGTGGGATAGAAGCCGAGCAAGAAAGCGGAAATGGTGATTCCATAAAAAATGCGATACCCGGTGAGCCCAGGCGGCATGCAGCCCCGGGTAGCATAACAACACCTCGGCGACATTTCGTGCCGCAGGGTCTTCTTTGAAAACCGTTCTTACATCTTCGGTAATGCGTTTGCACATATACTTGATTATACTCTTATAATGCTTCTTTCCCAACCCAGTCCAGGTAGTCCCGATTACCACCTATGATGGGAAGGGCAATTATTTCCGGCACCTCATTTGTATGAAGCTCTTTTACAATTCGAATAATTTCCTCCAGAAGCGGTCCTCTGCTTTTTACTATCAGCAGATACTCATCGGCAGAATCAATCCTGCCACGCCACCAGTACCTCGAATTAACCCCCTCGATAATACTTACGCAGGCGGCTTTTCGCTGCTCCAGCAATGCGTTGGAGATAGAAGCGGCTTCCTCTTGTGATTCAGCAGTAATAAAAACGACTATAAATTCGGAGTTAGACATTCCTGCCCTCCTCATGGATTATCAGCCTATCCGAAGCATTTTATTTACCGCCCCAATAGCTTTAGTTCTGATGCTTTCAGGAACCTTGACTTCTGGAGTCAGCGTTTCCAGAGAGCGTATAATTTTCTCGGGTGTAATCAGCTTCATTGTGGGGCAAACTGCGGCAGATGACACAGGGATGAACTGCTTCTTGGGGTTTTCCTTTTGAAGACGATGAATTATCCCGATTTCAGTAACCACTATCATTTGAGTGACTTCCGGGAGTTTCGCATAGCGGCACATGCCGCTTGTGCTCAATATTTCATCGGCTAGTTCGGCTACCTCCGGACGGCACTCAGGATGTACCACCACTTTAGCCCTGGGATATTCCTTCTTTAATTTAAGAACAGCCTCTGGTTTTATTCCGGCATGCACCGGGCAGAACCCTGGCCAGAATGTGAACTTTTTATTTTTGACTCTGGCTGCTACATACTGCCCTAGATATTTGTCGGGGACGAATAACACCTCGTCTCCTGGTAGACTATCGACCACCTCTATAGCATTCGAGGAGGTACAACAGATATCGGATTCCGCTTTAACCGCCGCTGTGGTGTTTATATAGGAAACCACTGTTGCCTTTGGCAGCTCTTTTTTCTTTTCCCGCAGCTTGTCGGCGGTAACCATATTCGCCATTGGGCAGCCCGCAGATAGCTCGGGAAGCAGAACCTTTTTATGTGGGGAGAGTATCGATGCGGTTTCTGCCATAAAGTGAACGCCGCAAAATACGATAACATCGGCATTTGTGTGGGCAGCCTTCTGGCTGAGCTCCAGCGAATCGCCGATAAAATCGGCTGCATCCTGTACATCTGCCGGCTGATAGTTATGAGCCAGTATAATGGCGTTTTTCGCTTTTTTTAATACCTGTATTCTGTTTACCAGGTCTGCATTATCGCTTACCAATTATTTCTCCCATTTAAAACTGCCTGAATAAGCCGCTGTGTAATTTTAATAAACAACCTCGAATTTATTATGTTCGCTTTCTACCGCATTCCGTCGCTGGTGTGTTATGATGTCGATATGCCTGGGCACATCCCGATTCAACTAGGTCTTTTATATACCTCCTGTATACCTCCTGCCTTCGGCGCAAGGGGGCAGAGAAGGGCTTTCCCATTCCGTCTCTGCTTAATTTACGGATTTCTCTTTAACGAATTCAAACAATTGCCGTTATTCGGCTGTTTATACAAATAAAAATAGCAGGTCTCCCGGCTGCAGGCTGCCCCGCCCCTCAAAAGACCTGCCTCTTTAGTTATTGTTCCCGTTTTCTTCGTTTAAGGATTTTATGAAAATATCAGGAGCGAACGGGGCCTGAGACATTATCCATTCCTGAAGACATTCGTAAGAACAGAAGTTGTATCTTATGACAGAACCATTGCCGTTAAAGGCAGTAACCATCAACCAGCCCGCAAGCACATCGCAGGCCAACTCATTGGGGCTGAATTCCTTTTCCCTCCCACAGGAAAAACAAACACAATACTGACTGGCCATATTCCCTTCCCTGGTGGTATTTGCTATTACCAATCTCAAATACCACTTTGTTGTTTGTACTTAATATAATTATACTACATACTACCTGCTCATCAAATATCGAATTATGGCTATACCTGTGCTGGCTGAGATGCTTTGGCAGACTGGGCAGGAGCTGGTTCGTCCCGCTTTTTATATACCATTCTGGCCAGGATAATACTTAATTCGAGTAAGATAATCAGGGGGACAGCAATGATGGTCTGATTAATGGGGTCCATGGTCGGTGTTATCAGCGCCGATACCGCAAACGCCAGAACAAACCAGAGTTTGCGCTTGTTTGCCAGCCATTGTGGAGAAACCAATCCCATCCTTGCCAGCAGCATAACTATCAGCGGGGTTTCAAACACACACCCTATGGCTACCAGCATACGGGTAATAATATTGATGTAAGAACTGACCCTCCATGTATTCTCCGCTATATTAGACATAAAATGACCCATAAAATACAGAGCAGGAGGAAGGGCAACAAAGTAGGCAAAAGCAACCCCGGCTAAGAATAATATGGTTATAAAGGGGAGTAGTCGATATATTAATTTTTTCTCTTTGGGAGTAAGCCCGGGAGCGATAAAGGAAATTATCTGATATACCAGATATGGCATGGCAAGAATAACGCCGCTGGCAAGTGCCACCTTGAACCAGATAGCGATATTCTCCATGGGTTCGATTGCCTGCAGGACGACATCGCCTTTCGGTTCCAATAAGATAGCCAGTATGTTATCGGTAAAAATAAAAGAGATAGCCACCGTTATGACCAGAGCTATCACGCATTTTGCGATGCGGTCGCGCAGCTCTACCAGATGCCCTTTAATGGGCATTCTCTTCCCTGAAACAGGATCTCGTTGTACTTCTACAGTTTTTGCCACTGCTTTATGTCCCTATTTCTTTCCCTGCTTCCTGTGGGCCCTGCTTGCTATCCGCAGGCTTCTCTTCTATACCCTCTGCCGGGGATAATTCAACTGCTGGTTCGTTTGCTTCTACAGTATCCAGCTTTTCCTGGGTTTCTCCGGTTTTCCTTCTGCCAGACTTCCCCGTTGTAGTTGTCCTAATCTTCTTTGGGGCTGTAGTCCCGTCTACACCCAAAGATTTGTTTACTTTCTCCATGCCCTCGTTTAAAGTATTATTCAATTCTCTGGCTTCGGCATCCAGTGGGGCTTTCATCTCCTTAGCTACTTTATCGAATTCAATAGACTCCTTTTCCAGCATAGCCGACAGGTCGGCAGTTCCATCGGTCAATGTCTTTTTAGCACTGCTTACTTCGCTATCTATCGTCTTCGCAATTTCATCAGCTTCCATATCCAGGGCATTTTTAATCTTCTGTGATTCTGCATCCAGCGAGCCCTTCAAGTCCTGAGCAGTCATCTTCAAATCGTCCAATTCCCCATCCAGGTCGAGAGACTTGCTCATTTCGCTGGTAAAATTGCGGGTCATTTTCCTCAGGTTACGCATCATTTTACCGAATTTACGCGCATATTCGGGCAGCTTCTCCGGTCCAACCACCAGGAGAATTACCACCAGTATGACCAGTATCTCTAAAAACCCAAGGTCAAAAAAATCCATTATTTTTCTCTTTCAGTTAACTGCTTAAAATCGCATCATCTGCTATATGCAGGGTCGCATCAGACAGGTTAAATGGGAATCGAACAAACAGCGGCAGGCATTGCAAACCGCTTTCAAATAATGGTGGAGCCAAAAGTGACTGGTGATCATCCCTTAGCTTTTTTTCTGGTTTTTTTAGCAGCGGCTTTCTCTACCTCTTCGGCATCGCCGTTCTTATACTTTTTAAAATCGTTCTTCCACCTGCCAAACATCCCGAAGATCTGCGGCAACTTTCCTATGCCGAAGATAATGAAAATAATCACCAGTATGATTACTATTTCAAGAACACCGAATTTCAACGGTTATCACCTCCGTTAAAATAGATATAATCACATCACCAGAACCGAAAATCGCCCTTCATCCAAACAGACAGCAATATAATCACCCTTCTTTTGAAAATATCCCCTTCCTTACGATTAAGGGAAGGGGATGTTTATAATTATTAAGATAATAGCGCAGGATTCATATGTAATTGCAGGGTGATGATTGACTCTGTTTTCCAGAGAAAACCATTATGCCGCTGCGGCGGGAGTTTCCTTTGCTTCAGACTTGCCCTCCCCTGCAGATGCAACATCGGTTCCCTTTTGGGCTGGCGCCTTCTTTACTGTCTTTTTCTTTGCTTTCTTCTTTGTTTTGGCTGCCTCGTTATCTAAATCTTCGCCTGACTGGCCCTTTTTAAAAGCGTTGATACTCTTGCCCAGAGCAGCACCCACCTGCGGCAGCTTGCCTACACCAAAAACAATAAGAATAATTACCAGAATAAGCCCGATTTCTAATGGACCTGGTTTTCCCATCTTTTTAAAACCCCCTTAATTAATAAGTAAAGTTCATCGCCAGGACATAATCTATCCCTTGCTGGTTGGGGTTGGAGTACGAAGAGTAAAGATTGAATATCATGGCTTAAAGCTTCTTTTTATCTCAGCTAATAATACACAAATGCCGAATGCTTGTCAATCG
>CAZJVO010000024.1:0-17893 GCA_964549815.1 uncultured Dehalococcoidales bacterium
GCGTCCAGCGCCAGAATCATCAGGGCCTGCCCCCGTGGCTTCAGCCTGCTGAGATGCATATAGCTGATGTTTATATCTGAATCACCGGCGATTTTACCTACGGCTCCGATAAGGCCCGGGCGGTCGCGATGGTCGCTGAATAAGAAATACCCGCCGGTGGGGATGATATCTATCCAGTAATCGTTTACCCGCACGATGTGCGTTTCTCCGCGCAGGACCGTGCCGGCAACAGTAATGGTTTCGCTGCTGGTGGTAACCTCGAGGGTTATAAGATTGGCATAGTTCTCACAGGTGGTTTCTTTCTGTTCAATTACCTTAATGCCGCGGCGTGCAGCTATTATGTTGGCATTAACAACGTTGACCCTTTCCTCCGTCAGGCGGTTAAGCACTCCACCCAGTATCGCCGCCTTAAGGGCGTTGGTATCGTAACCGGAAATCTCACCCTGGTACTTGATATGCAGCCTGGTCATCTGTCCTTCTCCCAGGTAGCTTGCGACATTGCCTATAGTTGTGCATACCTCGAGGAAGGGGGACAGGAATGGCATAGCCTCCGCTTTGATAAAGGGTGCATTGACTGCATATCGGGCGGGCTGCCCGTTGAAAACGTCTATAATCTGCTGTACCACTTCTGTGGTTGCCAGCGTCTGCGCTTCGGTAGTGGATGCGCCTAAATGTGGTGTAACTATGACTTTATCGCACTCAAATAAAGGACTTTCGGTACAGGGTTCATTCTCGAATACATCTACGGCAGCGCCAGCAACCCGGTTTTCCTTTATGGCTTTTACCAGAGCATTGTTATCGATAAGTCCGCCGCGGGCGGCATTTATGATGCGAACATTCGGTTTTACCGTGGCCAGCTCTTTTTCACCTATTATATTTCTGGTTGCCTCGGTGAGCGGGATATGCAGGGTTATAAAGTCTGCTTCTTTGATTAGCTGGGCCAGCGGGACAAGCTCCACCTGCAGATTGGCGGCTCTCTCGGCAGAGATAATGGGGTCGTATCCGATAAGTTTCATTTCCAGCCCCCGGGCTCGCCTGGCTACTTCCGAACCTACATTGCCCAGGCCGATAATGCCCAGGGTTTTACCCCTCACCTCGATTCCCATGAAGTCGGAACGCTTCCACTGGTGGGATTTCAGTGAGGCGTTTGCCTGTGGGATGTTGCGAGCAAGGGACATCATCAATGCTATGGTGTGCTCCGCTGCTGATACTGTGTTGCCGGTAGGTGCGTTAACCACGATAATTCCATGCTGGCTGGCAGCATTGATATCGATATTGTCGACCCCCACACCTGCTCGCCCGATGACCTGGAGTTTCTTCCCAGCTTCGATAATATCCGCAGTAACCTGCGTCTGGCTGCGCACGATTAATGCATCGTAATCACCGATGATAGCCGATAATTCCTCCGGGGTATGTTTCGTTTTAACATCGACCTGCGCATATTTGTTCAGTAAATCGATTCCTTCTTGTGCAATAGGGTCGGCAACTAATACTTTCATATTATTTTTTCACCTCGAAACCAGCTTGTGGTAATACCACCTTTAATTTATTTAATACTTCTTTAATATCGTTTTCGCTAACATATCCAAGATGCCCGATGCGGAAGATTTTTCCCGATAATTGCATTTGTCCGCCGCCCAGCACGATGTCATGCTCTTCCCTGAGTATTTTGAGCAGCTTTTTCACATCCAGCCCTTCGGGAGCCAGGATGGATGTTACCGTATTGGAAGCATATTTCTCGTCTGCAAAGAGCTGTAATCCCAGTGCCTTCACCCCTTTTCTGGTCATGTCGGCAACGCGGATATGACGGGCAAATATGTTATCGAGTCCTTCTTCCAGCATCATCTGCAGTGCTTTTTGCATGGCAAAAACTACGGATATGGCAGGTGTCCACGGGGTTTGCCCCTTTTCCAGATTGCTCTTAGCCTTGGCTAAGTCGAAATAAAAACGTGGCATTTTGGCTTCGGTATTGGCTTTCCATGCCTTTTCACTTACGGAGAGCATGGCCAGGCCAGGCGGAACCATCCAGCCTTTTTGCGAACCAGAGACGACCACATCGCAATCCCACTCGTCGACGGGGAAATTGATAGAGCTCATGCTGCTGACGGCATCGACCAGAAGCAATTTGTCGAATTCTTTTACGACTCTGCTTATCGCTGCAAGGTCGTTAGTAACGCCGGTGGAGGTTTCGTTATGGGTTACCAGCACTGCCTTGACGGCAGGATTATCATTTAAAGCTTTGCGAATGACATCGGGGTCTGCCGCTTTTCCCCATTCGAAATTCACTGGAATAACCTCGGCGCCATAAGTCCGGGCAATGGTAGCAAAACGGTCGCCGAAAACACCTATGGAAACACCTAGAACTTTGTCTCCCGGGGAGAGCATGTTTACTATGGCGGCTTCCATGCCCCCTGTGCCGGATGCGGTAAGTATAATTATATCGTTTTTAGTCTGGAACACTTTCTTGAGATTAGAGGTTACCTCGTTCAATATTTGGGCAAATTCAGGGCCTCTGTGGTTGATCATTTGGCGGCTCATCTCTTTCAGAATAACATCCGGGCATGGCGTCGGACCAGGGATACGCAGATTGGTCATATTATTAGCTCCTTTTTAACACTTCTTTCTAAAAAGTTACTTAATTATATCCGAATTAATTATTTTAGCAAAGCGTCTTTTACCCACCTTAACGATGCAGCCGCCTTCCAGTTTCATAGAATTAACGGTTACCGTTTGCCCATTGATGCTGACGGCTCCCTGGTCGATTAACCTGCCGGCATCGCTGCGGCTCCTTGCCATTTTTATATATGTAAGCAGGTCTTTTAAATCCACGTTGCCATCCAGATTGTAGCAGTATTCTTCAATCTCATCCGGGGTTTCCTTTTTCTGAACCACTTTTGAGAAGTGGGCCTCTGCTTCCATTGCGGCTGCGGAGTCATACAATCTGGTTACAATTTCTTTCCCCAGCCTCTTCTTGAGAGACATCGGATTGATTTCGTTCTTATCCAGTAACCTTCTGAATTCTTCGAGTTCGCTGTCGGAGACATCTGTGAGCAACTCGAAGTAGTTCATGATGATGCTATCAGGTATAGACATTACCTTACCGAAAATATTTTCAGGGGATTCGGCTACTCCGATGTAGTTGCCGAGGCTTTTACTCATCTTGTGAACGCCGTCGGTTCCAACCAGCAGCGGGACCATGAGAACCTGCTGTGCACGCTGCCCGAGCATGGTTTGTAGTTCGCGCCCTACCAGCAGGTTGAATTTCTGGTCGGTACCACCGAATTCGACGTCAGCATTGATGGCAACAGAATCGTATGCCTGTAAAAGGGGATACAGGAATTCGGTTATGGTGATGGGCTGATTGGCGTTATACCTTTTACTGAAATCATCACGGGCAAGAATCTGTGCGATGGTGAATTTGCTGGTCAATTTTATGACATCGGCAAGGTCGAATTTGCCGAACCACTCGCTCTGCCATCGAACCTCGGTTTTATCCTTATCCACGATTTTAAAGAACTGCTCCATATAGGTTTTGGCGTTGGCTTTTACCTGTTCCGCGGTTAGCATCGGGCGTGTGACTGAAGCCCCGCTGGGGTCTCCGATCTGAGCAGTCCAGTCCCCGACAATCAATACTACCTGATGCCCCAGCTCCTGGAATTCGCGCAGTTTTTTGAGTCCGACCATATGTCCCAGGTGGATATCGGGAAAACTGGGGTCGAATCCCTCCTTCAATCTTAACTGCTTCCCCGATTTTAAGGCTGCCATCAGCTCATCTTCGACGATTATTTCGGATACGCCTCTCTTCAGTAATCTTTTAATATCAAGTTCAGATATTTTTTGCATAATTTTATTTCCTGTCCAGGTGATTTAAGTATTCCTTTGCTATTTTTATATCTTCCTGTATTTGCTTTGCCAGTTCATCCGCATTTTGGAATTTTATTTCACTACGCAACCTGTAAATTATATCAATTTTAAGATTTTTATGGTACAGGTCTCCTCTATAATCTAATAGATGTGTCTCTATCGTCCTCCTGGTGTCTCCGAATGTAGAACGTTTCCCTATAAACGTTACGGAGTTATGATACAGGTCATCGAAAAGGGTTTTGGTGGCATAAACTCCTTCTTTGGGGAGCGCCTGTTCTGCGTCGACATGCAGGTTGGCGGTGGGGCAGCCTATTTTCTTACCGGTTCCTGTCCCCTCGATAACCTCGCCCTCTATGCTGAAGTAACGCCCCAGCAGTTTGCTGGCTTTTTCCATATTACCAGCAGCCAGTGCATTTCTAATGGCAGTACTGCTTATGATACCGGCGCTATTTTTATAGGGGGGGATGGCTGTAAATTCGAAATTCATCTCCTTAGCTAGTAGATGCAGGGTGGGGATATCTCCTTCCCGGTTATGCCCGAGTGCAAAGTCGGGGCCTACGACCAGCCCCTGCATTTTAAGGTATTTTTGCAATAACAGGAGGAAATCTCGCGCCCCGATTTTCGCCATTTCTTCAGTAAAGGTCAGCGGGATAACAAAATCCACCCCTTCCTCCCGGATAAGCTTTATTTTTAATTGCAGGTTGGTGAGAAAAGGCACTTCACTTGAGGGAT
This sequence comes from uncultured Dehalococcoidales bacterium, assembly GCA_964549815.1. Lineage (GTDB taxonomy): Bacteria > Chloroflexota > Dehalococcoidia > Dehalococcoidales > UBA5627 > UBA5627. Next base: position 4,597 of record CAZJVO010000024.1, read on the forward strand.
TTATTACCCTGCGAGGGTGTTGTTTGAATGTAATCACACCGCTTTCCAGTTCCTTTTGTTTTGCCTGTCTGATAAGTTCTGATAGAAGGGCTTTATGCCCCAGGTGCACCCCGTCGAAAACACCGATAGTTAATAAGGTGTTTTTTATGGGGGAAAAAGCGGCTAAATCATCTTCTAATGACATAATTTAATCCCGTATCTGTCCTTTAGTAAAAATATAGCAAACCCTGTATATTTAATGCAGGTTTATGCTGGTTGAATTTTTAAACAGGTAAAAGAGTAAATCAATTATAATTACATTGGCTGATAGTGTAAAGTTTGGATTTGACATCTTACTGAAGAAAGTGTAATAATAGTGCTTGGAAATAAAGATAAAAAAGGATTGACAAAAAGTATTTTTTTGTGCTAAGGTTCCTTTTTGCTATTATGCCTCAAAAAATTCAAGAGATATTCCCTACACGGCGCATCAGTGCTAATTCGTTTTAGCACTTGCTTTTTGTATTAATTTCCGCATATAGATTTTAAGGAGAGAGAATGGTTTCAAAATCGCCAGTTCCTTCCAACAAGGAAAAATATCCCGTTAAACGCAAAAATTATGCCAAACTTCCACAGGTACTTGAGGTGCCTAATCTGGTCGAAGTACAATTAGATTCTTTTCAATGGTTACAGGAGGAGGGAATTAAGCAGTTGCTGGAGGAGATTTCTCCTATCCAGGATTTTACCGGCAACAGGCTTGAATTAAGTTTTATAGGGTATGAATTTCGGGAGTCGCGCATGTCCGAACAGGAATGTTTGCAAAAGGACCAAACTTATTCTGTTCCCCTGTATGTGAAGGCTCGCCTGTTAACAAAGGGCACAGGTGAAATCAAAGAGCCCTTCGACCTTTTCTTTGGTGATATTCACATGATGACGGATAAGGGTACATTTATCACCAGCGGGACCGAGAGGGTTATCGTAAGCCAGTTGCTGCGTTCGCCTGGTATTTATTTTACTGTTGATGAAGATGCCACTACCGGACGCAGGTTAGGTAAGGCAAATCTGGTTCCCAGCCGTGGCGCATGGCTTGAATTCGATACCAGCAATCGTGATGTTATATCTGTCAAGGTTGATGGGAAGAGAAAGATCCCAGTGACGACGATACTGCGGGCTATCGGGTATGGGAGTGATGCTGAACTGCTGAACATGTTTGCGAGGGAAGACAATTCCCCAACCAGACATTTTATACAATCAACTCTGGATAAAGACCCGCTGGTCAGGAATGAAGAGGACGCTCTGATCGATATGTACAGGAAGTTACGTCCGGGCGACCCTCCGAATGTGGACAACGCCAGGAAATTGATTACCAACCTGTTTTTCAATCCACAGCATTATGACCTTGGCATAGTCGGTAGATATAAACTTAACCAGCGGTTAAATATAGCGAAACCATCCAGTGATGATGATAGGGCGTTAACCAGAGAGGATATGGTTGAGATTGTTCGCCATATAATAATGGTAAGCAATGGTTATGAAGCGCCCGACGATATCGATCATCTTGGCAATCGCAGAGTTCGCACTGTGGGTGAGTTGATACAAAACCAGTTTCGTGTTGGTCTGGTAAGATTGGAACGGGTAGCCAAAGAGCGGATGAGCATTATCAGTAATGATATGGTGACTCCGGGTGCGCTGGTGAATATCCGCCCGGTGCTGTCCGCAATCAGAGAGTTTTTCAGTGGTTCGCAATTGTCACAATTCATGGACCAGACGAATCCGCTGGCAGAGCTTACGCATAAACGCCGTTTGTCAGCTATGGGGCCGGGTGGCCTATCCCGTGACAGGGCGGGCTTTGAGGTACGTGATGTACATTATTCTCACTATGGCAGGATTTGTCCTATTGAAACTCCTGAAGGGCCGAATATCGGGCTTATCGGAACGCTGGCGGCCTATGGGCGCATAAACCGATATGGATTTATCGAAACCCCATATCGCAAGGTTGTTAAGGAAATGGAAAATACCAGTGATGAGTTGATTGGCAAGATTGCAGGGGAAGATATCCTTAACGAAAAAAATAAGGTCATCGTTAAAGCAGGAGCTGAAATAACCAGGCAGATAGCAGGCGAATTGGCTAAGCTGCCGCCCAGAAAGATTGCTATCAGGCCTTATGTCTCTGCTGAAATAGAATATTTACAGGCAGATCAGGAAGATAAATATAATATTGCTCAGGCTAATACTGTTCTCGATGAAAACGGATACTTTGTCAACAAAAGAATCGAAGTCAGATATGAAGACAGGTATATGATGCTGCCCCCTGAGAAGATAGATTATATGGATGTATCTACGAAGCAGATATTCAGTGTAGCGGCATCCCTGATTCCGTTCCTTGAGCATAATGATGCTAACCGTGCTCTTATGGGGGCAAACATGCAAAGGCAGGCGGTACCTTTGCTCTGCGGTGAATCGCCGATAGTTGCCACAGGTATGGAAAGGGAAGTGGCGAGGTACAGTGGGCAGGTGCTTTTTGCCAAAAATGAGGGGGTGGTTATTTCGGTTACCAGTACACAGATTGTGGTGAGAAGTGATAATGGGCAGGAAGATGTATATCCGCTACAAAAATTTGTACGTACTAACCAGGGGACATGCGTCAACCAGCACCCGATTGTAGACCGCGGGCAACGCGTTGCAAAGGGTGATGTTCTGGCAGACAGTTCTGCAACGGAGGAAGGTGAACTGGCGCTGGGGCAAAATGTCATCTGTGCCTTTATGAGCTGGGGTGGTTATAACTATGAGGATGCTATTATTCTCTCCGACAGGATGGTCGAACAGGATAAGTTCACTTCAATTCATATAACTAAACATGAGATTGAGGCTAGAGACACTAAGCTGGGGCCTGAAGAAATCACCAGAGATATTCCCAATGTGGGTGAGGAGAGCCTCAGTGAGCTGGATGAAAACGGTATTATACGTGTCGGGGCTGAAGTTGGACCCGACGATATACTGGTTGGTAAGATTACTCCTAAGGGGGAAACGGAATTATCGGCTGAAGAAAAGCTATTGCGTGCGATTTTCGGTGAAAAAGCGCGTGAAGTTAAAGATACATCTTTGCGCATGCCTCATGGTGAATGGGGGAAAGTAATTAATGTGAAACTGTTCTCTCGCGAAGAAGGAGCGGATCTGCCGGTGAGGGTTAACCAGTGGGTGCAGGTGTGGGTTGCTCAGAGAAGGGCGGTTTCTGTTGGCGATAAGTTAGCCGGACGCCATGGTAACAAGGGCGTTATCTCTGTTATCGCGCCGGCGGCTGATATGCCGTTTCTGCCTGATGGCACGCCGGTAGATATTATTCTGAATCCTATCGGTGTCCCCTCCAGGATGAATCTGGGGCAGATACTGGAGACCCACCTCGGATGGGCAGCTAGAAATCTGGGATTCAAGGTGCTGACTCCTGTATTTGATGGAGCAAGCGATACCGAAATTGAAGATGCTCTGGCGCGAACATGGCTGGTACAGAAGACTGGTTCCATTACTTTAAGTCTGGAGGGCAGCAAACCATCCTTGAATTTAGATAAAGCTAAAGCATGGGTGAACGAAAAGGGTTTCGATGGGGAAAAGGTGTTCAGTGAGGAACATACAGGTGTGGCGAGGGATGTTTGTTTGCGTTTATGGATGGAAGAACTTGGGGTGGAAAGCAGACAGCTTACACCTGATGAATTAACAATGAAAATTAAGGAAATTACAGTTGCGAAGAACTCCCCTTCTCCCATAAGCGGCAAAACTATCTTGCGGGACGGGCATACGGGAGAGCCTTTTGACCAGCCTGTTACCGTGGGTAATATTTATATGTTGAAACTGATTCACCTGGTAGAAGATAAAGTCCATGCCAGAGCCACCGGCCCTTATTCATTGATAAGCCAGCAACCTCTTGGTGGTAAGGCTCAATTTGGAGGGCAGCGTTTCGGAGAAATGGAAGTATGGTCGCTGGAAGCCTATGGTGCAGCGCACAATCTGCAGGAGATTCTGACTATTAAATCGGATGATGTGACAGGCAGGGCTAAGACATATGAAGCTATTGTAAAAGGCGAAGATATTCTGCCGCCTGGAGTTCCTGAGTCTTTCAAGGTTTTGGTAAAAGAGTTGCAAAGTCTGGGTTTGTCGGTTGAGGTCATCAATGAAGAGGAAAAGGTTATTCAGGCGGAGAAGATACAGGATAGCTCCGATTTTGAGGGGCCGAGTAATACTAAAATGATATCGGGTAGTGATGGTACAGAAGATATGGGGAGTAAATTGGAAGATTTGATTGGGGAAAAACCCTTGTTCGATAATTCTGATATCGAAAATGATAATATCGGAACTGATTCCCCTGAGAGTGAGGTAAATTAATATATGCTTGAAGTCAATGATTTTGATGCCGTTCGTATTTCGCTGGCTTCTCCCGAACAGATAAGGAGCTGGTCTTACGGAGAAGTAACAAAACCGGAGACGATAAATTATCGTACATTAAAACCGGAAAGAGACGGTTTATTCTGCGAGCGAATTTTTGGACCTACCAAGGATTTCGAATGTGCATGCGGAAAATATAAAAGGATTCGTTATAAGGGCATCATATGCGATAAGTGCGGTGTGGAAATTGCGCGCTCTAAAGTACGTCGTGAAAGAATGGGACACATAGAACTGGCTTGCCCTTTAAGCCATATCTGGTTTGCACGCGGCATCCCAAGCCGCATAGGGTTGCTGTTGGATCTTTCTGCTCGTAGCCTTGAGCGTGTTATATATTTTTCTCATTATATTATTACTTATGTAGATGAAGAAGCATATAATGCTGCCATCAGGCACTTGGAAGAAGAACGCAGCCGCGAAATAGCTGAAAATAAAATGGCACTGGAAAACACCATAGATGCCATGCAAAAAGAGCAGGCGACCGTTGCAGAAATAAACCAGATGCGGCGTGATTATGAGATTGAAAAAGAGAAGCTTGAGGATTCGCTTCCTTCCAGGATAGAACAACTGAAAAGTATCAGAAAAGGTGCCTTACTTACTGAAACCCAGTATCAGGATTTAAAACAGAATTTTGGTGATCTTTTTAAAGCTGAAATGGGTGCTGAGGCAATTCTTAAGCTATTGAAAGAGATAGACCTGGATGCATTGCGCAGCCAGTTGATTCAGGAAACGCACTCTTCTTCCGGCCAGAGGCGACGCAAAGCCAGCAAGCAATTACAGCTGGTGGAGGCTTTCAGGCGCAGTAGTAACAAACCGGAGTGGATGATATTGACCGTTCTACCGGTGCTGCCGCCTGATTTACGACCTATGGTACAGCTGGACGGCGGCCGTTTTGCTACCAGTGACCTGAATGATTTGTACAGAAGGGTTATCAACCGTAACAATCGATTGCGCCATCTTGTTGAAATCGGGGCCCCTGATATAATCATAAGAAATGAAAAGAGGATGCTGCAGGAAGCTGTGGATACTCTTATAGATAATGGCAGGAGAGGCAGAGCCATCGCAGTAAGCGGCGACCATAAAGCGAAATCGCTTTCCGATATGCTGCGTGGTAAGCAGGGACGTTTCCGTCAAAACCTGCTTGGGAAACGTGTCGATTATAGCGGGCGTTCGGTAATTGTTGTGGGTCCAGAATTGAAAATTCACCAATGCGGTTTACCGCGCAGGATGGCGCTTGAATTATTTAAACCATTCGTTATGCACCGGCTGGTAATGGAGGGGTTGGCTTCCAATATCAAAAGTGCACGTAGACAGGTGGATAGGGGCAGGCCAGAAGTATATGATGTACTTGAAGATGTGGTAAAAGAAAGGCCTGTTCTGCTTAATCGTGCGCCTACTTTGCACAGGCTCAGTATTCAGGCATTTGAACCCGTACTTATTGATGGGAGCGCATTGCAGATCCATCCTCTTATGTGTGCGGCCTTTAATGCAGACTTTGATGGTGACCAGATGGCAGTCCATCTGCCATTATCGAGAGCGGCGGTAAAAGAGGCCAGGGAAATGATGCTGAGCACAAATAATATGCTACTGCCCAGTTGTGGGGAACCGGTTGTTACTCCCACGCTGGACATGGTGTTCGGCTGCTACTATTTGACCACCATCAAATCTGGCGCCAGGGGTGAGGGGACAACACTGGGCAGTTTTGAGGAAGCCAAGCTCAGTTATGAGCTTGGCTCTATCGAACTGCGGGCTGAAATAGAAGTCAGGGTTGAGGGAGGCAAAAGGATAAAGACCAGCGTTGGACGTATCATTTTTAATGAAATACTCCCACCTGAACTGGGTTTTATTAATAAAGATATTGACAAATCGAGTCTGAAAAAGATCGTGGCGGAGAGTTATAAGAAGCTCGGGAATTCCCCCACTATGGGCAATATGCTGGATGCCCTGAAGAGTCTTGGTTTTAAGTACGCTACCAAATCCGGTATTACGATTGGTATGTGCGATATCGAGGTTCCGGCCGATAAGCCCAAACTGATTGAAAAAGCTGAGGAAAAGACGGCTATCGTGGAAAGTCAATACCAGCGTGGCCTGATAACCGATGAGGAAAGATATAACAGCGTTATTGAGGTATGGATGGATACCACCGACAATATTACAGAAGCCATCCAGAAATCACTGGATAAAAACGGCAGCATCTATATGATGGCTAACTCCGGGGCTAAGGGTAATATTTCACAGATAAGGCAAATGGCTGGCATCCGGGGATTGATGACCAACCCATCCGGTAAAATTATTGACTTCCCGATTAAATCCAGCCTCCGCGAAGGCTTAAGTGCCATAGAATACTTTATTTCTACACACGGCGCTCGTAAAGGCCTGGCTGACACCGCTCTGCGTACCTCTGGAAGTGGTTATCTGACCAGGCGACTTGTCGATGTAACGCAGGATGTCATTATCAGGGAATACGATTGCGGAACGACCGATGGAATGTGGATAACCGAACCTGAAGAAAAGGATGTTCTACCTCCGTTTGCTGATAGAATGGTCGGAAGAATGGCGGCTGGGCAAGTGGTGAATCCACAAACAGGAGAAATAATAGTTGACCGGAATCAGGAAATTGATGAGAAAATAGCTAAGACTATTGTCGAAGCTGGAATAAAGAGTGTTTATGTCAGATCTCCGTTAAGCTGCCAGTTAAAACAGGGTGTTTGCCAGTTGTGCTACGGTAGAGACCTGGCACGCGGCCAATTGGTTGATCTCAGTACGGCAGTCGGTATAATTGCTGCACAGAGTATCGGCGAGCCTGGAACACAGCTTACATTAAGGACCTTCCATACAGGCGGGGTGGTTGGACTGGATATTACTACCGGTCTTCCCAGGGTTGAAGAGTTATTCGAAGCTCGCCCTCCCAAGACCCAGGCTATTATATCCGAGATAGATGGAGTGGCTGAGGTCATAAGTGGGGAGGAAGGCAAACGTATTAAGGTAACGAGCTATAATGTCTTTAATGATGAATATAAATTACCGGAAGGCTGGCAGTTAATGGTCAGTCATGGGCAATGGGTGGATGCAGGAGCGGTAATAGCAGCCCCGCCACAGGATGACAGCCATACGTTGGCTGAGCTCGTCGTTAATAATCTTACCGCCCGTGTTTCAGGCGAGGTCATTATTCAGGATGGCAAGCTGTTCATCAAATTTGAAGACAAGGAAGAAAGGGAGTATGTGGTTCCTGCTGCGATTCATATTCGTGTTCAGGATGGCGATATGGTAAAGGCAGGGCAGCAGCTTACGGATGGGTCTATAAACCCGCATGATATTTTAATGATATTGGGTAAAGAGGCAGTCCAGAGATATCTGGTAGATGAGGTTCAGAAGGTTTACTGCTCCCAGGGTGTACATATCAACGATAAGCATATTGAGGTTATTGTACGCCAGATGCTGTCTAAGGTTCGCATCGACTCTCCTGGCGATTGCGACATAGTTCCGCGTGAGCTGGTGGACAGATTCCGATACGAAGAACTTAATGCTAAAATACTTGCTGAAGGAGGAGAACCGGCCACAGCACATACGATTTTGCTGGGGATAACCAGGGCGTCTTTGAGCACTGATAGCTGGCTGGCAGCAGCATCCTTCCAGGAAACGACCAGGGTTCTTACCGAAGCAGCAATATATGGTAAAATAGACAGATTAACCGGTTTGAAGGAGAATGTTATTATCGGGAAGCTTATTCCGGCCAGGTGTAGAGCATCTAAAGAGGCTTTGAAGGAGATGGAGCAAAAGCTTACAAGGAAAGAGACTCCTCGTTTACTTGATGATACGAGAGAAGATAAGATGCCTGCTTTGCTGGATGAAGATGATGAATCAGAACGGAGCAGCCTGTTGAACGATGAGAATGATAAGGACCTTTCTGACTTCATATTTGACGACTATGATGAGGATAAGCCTGAGTTTTAACATCCGGCAGTGTAGCTAAACAGATTTTGTATAACCGCCTCCGCATCCCGGGGCGGTTATTGTTTGTGGGTCGTAAATATTTATTATTATGGTATAATAACCCCGTAACAGACAGGGGGAATTGAAATAGAACGCATCGTATCAGGGAAATCGCATGAGGAAGACTCTTCGCTGGATAGTAGTCTACGACCCAGATACTTCGATGATTTTATCGGGCAATCCAGGGTAAGGGAGAACCTCAGTATAGCAATTGCAGCTGCCAAAGGCAGAGGTGAGGCTCTTGACCACATCCTGCTATATGGACCTCCAGGCCTGGGTAAAACGACCCTGGCCAATATTATTGCTATCGAGATGGAGGTTAATCTCAGAATTACTTCGGGGCCTGCGATTGAACGTACCGGGGACCTGGCAGCTATTTTAACTAATATCCATAGCCATGATATTTTATTTATCGATGAAATACATCGCCTTAGCCGTGTGGTTGAGGAAATACTATATCCGGCGATGGAGGACCGGGCGCTGGATATTATGATAGGCAAGGGACCTGGAGCCAAAAGTTTACGTCTTACTCTGCCGGCATTTACTTTAATAGGGGCTACCACTCGTTATGCTCAGTTGAGTTCTCCTTTACGAGATAGATTCGGGGCAGTTTATCGCCTTGATTTTTATGACAGACAGGATATTGAAGAAATATTAAAACGTTCGGCGAAAATACTGGGAGTCAAAGCTGAAACGGATGGTTTGCGTGAAATTGCCTGTCGTTCGCGGGGGACGCCGCGAGTAGCCAACCGGCTGTTGAAAAGAGTAAGGGACTATGCACAGGTTAAGGGCGATGGGACAGCCACCAGAGAGATAGCAATTCAGGCACTGGCTCAGCTGGAAGTAGACCAGATGGGGCTGGATGAAGTAGATATCAAAGTTTTGAATACTATAATAAAGAAGTTCAATGGTGGGCCGGTAGGGGTGGAAACCATTGCAGCTTCGATAAGCGAGGAAGCGGATACCATAATGGACGTCTACGAACCGTATCTTATGCAATTGGGATTTTTGGAGAGAACGCCGCGTGGGAGGCTGGCAACTCCTCTGGCATACGAACATCTGGGAATTCCATACAATAATAAAGGAAAAACATCTCAGCAGTCCTTGTTCTGATTTCTTAATATGAGTAGCAATTCTGTATTAATCCACTGTTGTTGTGCCCATTGTGCTGCTTATACTGTCCAATACTGGCAGGAGCAGGGATACGATGTTGCCGCCCTGTGGTATAATCCCAATATACACCCCTATATGGAGCATCAAAATCGTCTTCAAGCCATAAAAACCCTCTCTGAGAATATGAGGTTTAACCTGCTGGTTATCGATGGCTACGATTTTGTAGAGTATTTCAGGAGGGTGGTGGGGCATGAGGGGGAGAGGTGCAGGTATTGCTTCGATATGAGGCTTAAGAAAACAATTGACAAAGCTGTCGAATTGGGAATAAGTTCCTTCACCTCCACGCTGCTGATAAGCCATCAGCAAAACCATGATTTGCTCAAAGATATCGGTAATACACTGGCTCAGAGTACTGGAATCGAGTTTTTGTATGCGGACCTGCGCAAGCGATATTCGGATAGCCGTCATATTACCAAGCCGATGGATTTGTACCGCCAGCAATATTGCGGTTGTGTTTACAGTGAATGGGAGCGGTACACAAATCAAAAGATAGATTAATCGGCTTTGTCTCGATTCTGGTAGAATCTGTCCCTTTTTATGATAGTATCTTTACGGCCATGTATATTTAACTATAAATAAACTTCCCGCGACCTTACGGTCAGGGTATTAAGCAACATGACCTTCGGTCGAACAAGGAATTTCTGCATCCCTCGACCTAACGGTCGGGGTATTCGTGTTAGGGGAGTATAAATATGTTAGAATTAAGTAATGGATAATATTATTTCTCCTTATTCTGTGCGGATTATGATAGAAAGAGACGTCCCTGCGGTTACTAAACTGGACCGAGAGGCATTCCCCAATATGGAAATGCCAACTAACTTCGAAAGGGAATTAAAGAACTGCCTGGCGCATTATATTGTTGCCTGCCGTGATGAACTGTCGAAGCCGGATAATGAGTGGACTGCCGATTCGGATAGTATTATCGGATATGCGGGCTTATGGGTACTGGTGGGCGAAGCACATGTGGTCAATATTGCTGTTAAGCAGGATTATCGGGGAAGGGGAATAGGGGAATTGCTTTTAATATCACTGTTTGAAATGGCTATAGATGCTCGCTGTAACCTGATAACCCTTGAAGTTCGCTCCTCAAATTATATAGCCCGAAAGCTGTATGAGAAGTATGGATTTACCGTCAAGGGAGTAAGACCTGGATATTATCTTAATAACAGAGAGGATGCAGTTATTATGACTGTTAATGATATAAAAGGGGGAAACTTCGAAGAGTGGTTTAAAAAATTAAAAAGGGAATATTGTAAAAAATGGGGGTTAATCAGAGCTGGAACAGCTGCTCCCTTATCAAAATGAAATACCCCTTCACTTTTAACTGGCTTTCATCTTGTCTGACTTATATCCCGACCATGGGTTTGAGGGGTGAAGTTCTCGCCGCATCTTTTGTGTAAAGTCTGAATTTGTCTTTGTCCATTGCTATAAGATACAGGGCAAGCGAGGTTTAAAGTAGACCACGGCCCCGACCTGTAAGGTCATAGGCTATTCTGTGGATAACTTGCCACCCACTGCCCAATTATGTTTGGGATTATCCTTGAAGATTATCTCCACAAGCTCGGCGGATACCCCCATCTTTACAAATTCTTCGGTTATGCCCTGTGCCAGCTGTCTTTTTTGTTCTACAGTTCGCCCTTCCCACATCTCTACGATAACTACAGGCATATTACCCCCTTCAAGCTTGAATAGTAAGCATATTTAACGCGAGAACTTTTTTTTCAGCTCTTCCAGTTCTTTTATTTTTTGCAGGGCCTCTTCGCTTAACGGTTCGCATGATAATATCTTGTTATTGTGAATATTAATGGTGTAAAGGGCACGGCATTTCCAGCAGCGATAGGGGCCTGTAAAATCGTTTTCCAGAAGAGAAATGGTTCCCTCGTTCTGACATGAGGGACACTTGATTTTCATTAACATATTTTTTCCCTCCTCCAATAATTGTATTAATATTATCAGCTTAATACCAGATAGGCAAACCGATTTAATGAACTTTTTTTACCAGCAAGCATATATTTCTGGAAAAATATTTTATCGGGAATTGGTATCGCTTTTCGGGGAACGACTTAACCACTTTCAATCCAGCTTTAACAGCCAGTTTTTCGAGTTCATTATATGAGAACAGATGATAATATCTCCAAAGGGTGTGGCCTTTTTCTTTCCATGGTATATATGTATCTTTTGACTTAAACCAGAAGGCTGGCTGCCATTTATTCCATACCGTAATGAACGCCTCAGCTCCCGGTTTTAATACTCTTTCCAATTCGATGAAGGCTTGTAAGCGATCCTCTTTCCCTTTTATGTGGTGATAGCTGGCAACCGATATTGCCCAGTCGAAAGCATTATCGGTAAACGGCAGGTGGCAAATATCCGCCTGTATGAGGGAAACATTGTAGTTAAATTTGGAGGCATACTTATCTGCCAGCTTTAACATCTCGGTAGAAAAATCCACGCCGTAAAGTTCGAAGTTGTCTTTAAAGGGCAAAAAATCGGGGCCATGCCCGCAGCCCAGATTTATCAATTTGCCCTTTTGCCATCTGACGGCCAGGTTTTCAAGTTCGGGTTTAAAAATCGACCAGTGCCTGTAGTTGTACCATGCTGGCGCTATATGGTCGAAAACCTCCCTTAATTCTTCATCCAATCTGATTTTCCTGTTTAGTATGCAGTTATATTATAGTTGTGGCTATCTTTTAAAACTGGTAGACTGATTATATCATTTATGAAGACTTTTTGAGAGCATGCGATGAAGAAAATATCCAGGACGATATCGGGGGTGACGCCGGTAGCGGTGATGACTGCTCCACAGGGATGCCCGGGTAAATGTGTTTATTGTCCGACGTTTGTTACCACTCCCCAAAGCTATACCCCTGAATCACCGGCAGTTATAAGAGCGAAAAGCTGTGATTATGACCCGATAAAACAGGTTGAGTTGCGGCTTCGAATATTATCGGAGATGGGGCACCCCACCGATAAGGTGGAAATGATAGTAATGGGTGGAACCTTCCTGTCCTATCCGGTTGAATACCAGTATAAATTTATCAAAGGCTGTTATGATGCTCTGAATGGAGTTGTTTCAGGTAATCTCAAAGAGGCTCAAAAAATAAATGAAAGTGCTCAGAATCGATGTGTGGGGATGTGTATAGAAACGCGTCCCGACTGGTGCCGCGAAAAAGATATTGAAAGGATGATTGAATTTGGAGCAACCAGAGTGGAGCTGGGCGTTCAGATGCTTGATGACGAAATATATGAAAGGGTCAGGCGTGGACATCGCGTTGAAGATGTCGTAAGAGCTACCCGTCTGCTTAAAGAGGCCGGGTTAAAGGTGCATTATCACTGGATGCCGGGATTGCCGGGTTCTACTCCTGAACATGACCTGGAGCTGTCGAAAATGATGTTTGACGATGAACGCTTCAAACCTGATGGGCTTAAGCTGTATCCCACTATGGTGGTCGAGGGGACGGTATTATATGAGTGGTACCGGGCGGGTGTCTATCAGCCTTATGATAGGGATGTGATGATAAATCTGCTGGCGGATATCAAATCCATGGTTCCCAAATATGTGAGGATATCCCGAGTGCTCAGAGATATCCCTGCTAAATATATAGTTGCCGGATTAAAGGACTCTTTGCGAGAACCCCTCAAGCAAAGGATGGAACAAAGAGGAATGAACTGCAAGTGCATTCGCTGCCGAGAGTTCGGGCACAAGGTTAAGGAGGGGCTGCCC
>CAZJVO010000025.1:0-15572 GCA_964549815.1 uncultured Dehalococcoidales bacterium
GAAGGTCGTGTTGCTTAATACCCCGACCGTAAGGTCGTGGGAAGTTTATTTTAGTCCTGAAGGGTCGAGAAAGGATTTAAGACCATCCATAAGTCTTATCCCGATGAATCGGGATTCAGGAAGACAGTAACCATGTCTGTCATGCTGAGTTCGTGAGTCTCGATGTGTCGGGACGATAAATCGGATTCCGTTCTCGCTTGCTGCAATTCAATAGCCGGGGATGAGTTGGCAGTTAAAAGCAAAGAAGGGAGGTAAGCCAGCCGAACCAGAGCGTCTGCTGCAAGTTTTAACAGATGCAAAAGAGCATCGGCGTATTCGCTGGGCTTTACCTTAGACGGTTTATGGCCACATAAATGCCGATGCCGACAGCTAAGACATCGATAACAATAAACATAACGGAAGAAGAATAAATCATGCCCAGCGGTGTAAAAACACTGGCAACCCCGCTTACTATTACCATCACCCCGGCAATCACCGCCAGTTTGGTCCCCCGCTTGCGGTTGATTACACGGCTCATACCCTCTCCGATTACGTAGCCGGCTCCGGCTCCCAGTAGCAGGTTCAGGATAATAAAATTAGCATAGAGGCTCAGTATACCCCACAAAAAACCGTAAACGACTGCTATTACAAATCCCACACAGGAAGCAATAAGCAATTGTTTGTTGCTAACCTGGAAGGTCGGGAGTTTATTAATGCGAGCACACTCCTGGCAGCGAGCCCCTACCGGGGTCTCCACCATACATTTGGGGCATATCGGCTTATCACATTTACCACAGCGCAGGCTGGTTTCCACATCCGGATGGGTGGCACATCTAAAAACTTCCACTAATTCTGTTCCCTGCCTCCCATTTTCTGATTCACCCACGCATTGGCATCCCTGATGTCTCTATCCAGAAGCAGGCGATTAAGAAACAGTTCTACAGTCGGAGTCGACTGGCTGAGTGGAGTCCTCGGTGCGACTACCCTGGTACCAAAAACTAACAGTGATAAAGCAATAAAGCCCATGGTTACCACGAATCTATCTTCCACCCCAAAAGGCTCATAAAAAAACCAGCTCAAAAATGGCAGGGAAAACACCACCAGAAACACGCCGAAAGCCACCTGCTTGATGACCGGAGCAAACAGGTAAGGCACTACCAGCATGATAAGCCCTATCCAGGGGGATATCATGGTGATAACCCCAAGGCTGGTAAAAACGCCTCTGCCACCCTTGAAATTCAGGAATACCGGCCAGTCATGTCCGATAATAGCAGCCAGACCAACCGTGACCTGTGCCAGAGAACCCAGCCCTGCAAGCTGAGTCAGCCAGACGGCGAGTGCCCCTTTGCCGATGTCGCAAAGAGTTACCGGAATCGCCAGCCATTTCGAGGTGACCCGCATTACATTGGAAGCACCGACTTTCCCGGTGCCGTGTTCCCGTATGTCCATGTTGTAAAGCCATTTCGGCAGCAGATATCCGGCATGTATCGAACCTAAAAGATAGCCTGTGATAAGCAATAAAATATATTTGAGAATCATAGACCCTCCATATTATTGAATTGTAAATAGCAATCAGCCTGTTCGACCGGCCAGAGCTATCAATTGTTCTGCAGCTTCAAGAGGCGTACCGGATTCGCCCAGCAGTGTTTCGGCTGCTTCATCTATGCCATGATAATCGCTGCCGCCGGCGGCTATCAATCCGTATTTAGCCGCTATTTCTGCCAGTGCCTTCCTCTCATCGGGAGAATAGTTGTCATAATAAACCTCAATCCCAACCAATCCAGACTCTTTAAGCTCTTTTATCAACAATTCCGGTTCAATTATGGTAAAAGGATGTGCCAATACAGGTAATCCCCTTGCCTGTATGATTATGCCGACTGCCTCGGCCGGAGTTATCTTGCTACGCTCCACATAAGCCGGCCCGCCCTGTGCAATATATTTATCGAAGGCCTCTTTAAAAGTGGAGACATAACCTTTTTCCAGCATGGCGTTGGCAATATGCGGACGCCCGATGGTGCCATCTCCCGCCAGTTCCTGAACGCGAGCCCATTGGATATCGATACCCAACTCATTAAGCTTGGCCACCATCGCCTGCGCCCGCCCGACGCGGGAATCGCTCAGCTCAGCCAGCAGTTTTTTAAAAGCGAAATCGTTATAGTCTACAAAGTACCCCAGCATATGCACTTCGCTCCCCACGGCAAGAGTACTTATTTCAACTCCCGGGATGACTGTAAGTTGGGGAAACTTTTTAGCGGCTTCAAGTGCCGGGGCAATCCCGTCCACCGAGTCGTGGTCGCAAATCGCCAGGTATTTAAGCCCCAGCGCTGCAGCTTTTTTTACTATTGCTTCCGGAGAATACTTCCCATCGGAAACAGATGTATGAACATGCAGATCTGCCAGCCCCATCAATCTATCTCCTCTGTTATTCTTTGAATGGTTTTCGCTTTGCCGGTGGTATCATCTATATCGGTTAGCATAGCTGTTAACAGGACTTTACCCTTGCCGACGGAGAGCCGCCTGGGAATCATACTCAGGAAACGCTCGATAACGGCATCGGCGTCATCTCCAATGACTGAATCGACAGGGCCCGTCATTCCGATATCCGTAACATAAGCCGTGCCCTGTGGGAGTATCTGGGCATCGATGGTGCCGACATGGGTATGTGTCCCGAGGATAGCACTGATGCGCCCATCGAGATACCTGGCAAGAGCCATTTTTTCGGAAGTAGCCTCGGCATGGAAATCGATGATTATGATTTTATACTGACCGGCAAGCTTTTCGAGCAGGCTATCCATCCCGCGGAACGGGCAATCGAAATTGCCGATAAAGGTTCTGCCGATGAGGTTGACCACCACCGCCTTGCCCTTAAAGATGATGTAGCCGTTACCGGGCAATCCCGGCGGATAGTTCATGGGACGGATTATCGGCATATCGCTATCGAGGCAGGGGATTATATCCTTCTGTGCCCAGATATGGTTGCCGGAGGTGATAACATCCACCCCCGCTTTTATGAGGCTTTCTGCAGTAAGTTTGGTCAAACCGATACCGCCAGCAACATTTTCGCCATTGGCGATGACCAGGTCGGGCTTATACTGCTTTTTCAATTCCGGCAGTAATTTTTCCACCGCCTGCCGGCCCGGCCTGCCTATGATATCTCCGATAGATAATACTAGCATGGTTCACATTAGCAGGATGATATGATACCAGCCCCGCCAGAACCTCCCTCTCTTTTATTTTCCCGATTGTAGATACTATGCCATATAAGACATACTATCAAAACCGTCGTTGCGAGGAGTTCCGATTAATTCGGAACGACGAAGCAATCTCTTTGTCCCGATTATATAACACCGTCAGCCAAAACGTTTCAGACGGTAGAGATTGTTTCGTCCCGACTTATCGGGACTCACCACGAACGTATTTTCCCCGTTTGTCCTGAGCTTGTCAAAGGATTGGAACGGGGAAAGACATTATACAAACCTCATTTCGCGTAATCGATAGCCCTGGTTTCGCGCAGGACGATGACACGGATTTGCCCCGGATATTCCAGGCTTTCTTCTATCTTTTTGACGATATCGCGTGCCAGTCTCATGGCCGCCAGGTCATCGATTTCTTCAGGCTTGACCATAATGCGAACTTCGCGTCCAGCCTGAATAGCGTAAGATTTTTCAACGCCCTTGAAGCCATCGGCAATTTCCTCAAGCGACTTCAACCGCTTCAGGTAGTTCTCCAAAGACTCACGCCTGGCTCCCGGCCTGGCACTGGAAATGGCATCCGCAGCAGAGACTATAAAGCCCCAGATACTGGTCTCGCCCGCTTCCATGTGATGTTCGGCAACGCCTTTGACCACTTCCCTGGATTTATCCCATTGCTTGACAAGGTCGGCGCCGATGGAGGCATGAGTACCTTCTATTTCGCGGTCGACTGCCTTCCCGATATCGTGTAAAAGCCCGGCGCGTTTCGCCAGCGCTACATTTACTCCCAGCTCGGAAGCTATCATGCCCGAAAAATAGGCAACCTCGATGCTGTGAGATAACACATTCTGCCCATAGCTGGTCCTGTATTTCAACCGCCCCAGCAGCTTTATCAGCTCTGGATGCAGTCTGGTAACTCCGACCTGCAAAGCAGCCTGTTCGCCTGCCTGTACGATAGCCTCTTCGACTTCTTCTTTAGTCTTGGCAACGATTTCCTCAATGCGTGCCGGATGAATACGCCCATCGAGAATAAGTTTATTCAAAGCCTGATAGGCTATCTCTCTGCGCACCGGGTCGAAGCTGGAAATGGTGACCGCTTCAGGGGTATCGTCGATAATCAGGTCGACCCCCGTAGCCTGTTCCAGCGCACGAATATTTCGTCCCTCCCTGCCTATGAGCCTGCCCTTCATCTCATCATTGGGTATGGTAACCACACTGGCAGTAGTTTCGGAGACGATTTCAGAAGCACTGCGCTGTATAACCTGCGCCAGTATACCGCGGGCTTTTTCCTCGGCCTCCTCCTTAACCTTGAGCTCCCAATCGCGAACACGGCGTGAGGCTTCTTCCTGTATTTCAACCTCTATTTTATCCAGCAGCATTTGCTTGGCTTCATCGCTGGTAAGGTTGGATATCAATTCGAGCTGCTTCAACTGGTTTTCTTTTACCTCAGCCAGATTAGCCTTGATGGCATCCAGTTCCTTCTCTTTCAAAATAAGATTGCGTTCACGTTGCACCGCATCTTCCAGCTTGTGTTCCAGCGATGACTCCTTTTGCGTCAATCTGTTCTCCTGCCGCTGTATTTCCGCGCGCCTCTCCTTGTATTCGGCCTCATTCATCTGTTTGAGCTTGTCTATTTCCTTCCTGTTTTCTTCCAGGATATCCTTGGCCTCCGCTCTGGCTTCCGCCAGGAGTTTTGCAGCCTTTCTCTGGGCAATGCGAATCTGGCGATTGGCAAGCATACTTCTGGAGAGGAACATAGCCATTCCGCCAAATATAACACCGATTACAAAACTGAAAAAAATCGCTAATATCTCTGTAACACCCATCTATATTTCCCCCTGTTTAATTTAAGTATACAGGTGTCGACGGATGGTTAATGCCCTTCGCCCCTTGATTGAGCGTCGGGGGAATCAACCATCTCACCACCCTCTTTTTCTTTCCATAAACGTATTATGGCAGTGTTTATCACATCATAACCAAACCCACGCCGCCTGAGGTATTCCCCTAATCGACGGCGAAAGGCCGGATAATCAGCCATAGTTAAATTGCGGGCATGTTTGAGCGCCGCATGGTAAGCATTCTCAGCGTCATCTATCGAGCTTACTTCTTGCTTGATAATCTCAACTGAAACGCCCTTTTGCCTGAGTTCCATCTCCGTCAGCTTGCGGCTACGAGGATTGAAGGATTGCCTGTTATCCCTCCAGAAGCGGGCAAAATTGCTGTCATCTATGAGCCCCTGCCTCTTCAGGGTGGATAGAACAGCATCAACTTCATTTTCACTAAAGCCGCGTTGATTCAAACGCAAACTTATTTCGTGCTCGCTGCGAGGCCTGTAATTAAGAAGCTTTAGAGCTGCATCGAGGCATTTTTGATAACGATTGCTTTCCTGCAGAGAGCAGACTTGAGGTTCGGATAATTCCATCCCTACCTCGAGCCTTTCCTGCAGAACTACCGCTTCTTCAAGGCTGAAAGCAAATTTGTCATCCAAAAACAACCTGATTTTCTTGTTGCGCGGATTTTTCAATAAACCGGTTATCTTTCTCATTTATCAGGCAACCCCTTATAAACAAGCAGAGCTGAAGCAACCTGCCTCAGCTCAGTCACGCCCGGTTATCTTATTTCTATTAACCTATCAGGTTATGACAGGTCAATCATCATTAGAAACACTGAATGTGGTGACAGCCGAGGCCCTTACCTTTTGCTCAATCTCCGCAGCCAGCTCGGGATTGTCCTTCAGGTACTTCTTGGCGCTCTCTCTACCTTGTCCAAGACGAACGTCACCATATGAGAAAAAAGCCCCGGATTTCTTTATTACTTCTGCCGCTACACCCAGGTCGACTAAGTTGCCTTCTCTGCTTATCCCTGAATCGAACATGATGTCGAACTCGGCTACTCTGAAAGGAGGGGCTACTTTGTTTTTAACCACCTTGGCCTTGACATGGGTGCCGACAACCGAGTTTCCCTGCTTGATAGTTTCTACTCTCCTCAGGTCTATTCTGACAGAACTGTAAAATTTCAAAGCACGTCCTCCCGGTGTCACCTCCGGATTCCCGAATACAACGCCCACTTTCTCCCTCAACTGGTTGATGAATATCACCGCAGTTCCCGACTTTCCGATGGCCGCCGTCAACTTTCGCAGCGCCTGAGACATCAGCCTTGCCTGTAGGCCAACATGGGCATCTCCCATTTCACCTTCTATCTCTGCCCTGGGAACCAGAGCAGCAACGCTATCGATGACTAACACATCGACAGCCCCGCTTCTTACCAGCGCTTCTGCAATTTCAAGCGCCTCTTCGCCCGTATCGGGCTGCGAGACCAGAAGGTCATCAAGGTTAACACCACATTTGGCAGCGTAGGATGGGTCAAGCGCATGCTCGACATCTATGTATGCGGCAGTACCCCCGCGTTGTTGAGCCTGGGCAATTATATGCTGCCCCAGTGTGGTTTTTCCAGACCCCTCGGGACCGAATACCTCTGTAACCCTTCCTCTGGGGATTCCCCCTACACCTAAAGCTATATCTAGTGCCAGCGAACCACTGGGAATAGCTTCAACTGCCGGTCTGTTAAAAGCTTCGCCGAGCTTCATAATGGAGCCCTTGCCAAATTGTTTTTCTATCTGACCGACAGCCAGTTCCAGCGCTTTTTCTTTTTCTGTGACCATAATTCGCCTATCGCAATAATAACATATTAAGGAAGACTTCACAAGTGCAATTTGCCTTTTGTCCCGACTCCCGACTGCTGTCACATTTATGCTCATTTGTTAACGAGGAGTAGTATATTGACAAAGCGTTCTTGAAAAAACTGCCTAAAAGATTAGGTGAGCTTAACAGCAAACGTAAATCAGAAGCTCATGAGCATCAAAATATTTGTAAACGAGAAGATGTTGCTCCATTTATTAAAGATTACTTCGGTATAAATAAACAGGGAATTTTGCCTTTTCTAGCTAAAAAATTATACAAAAATTCAAAAAGATAAACATCTTTTTGGGTTACTATTAAACATTCTATTTACAGCGTTGCTGTAACCCTTCCAGCCATAAAATTGACAAGGCAAAAAAGCTATGATACGCTTTTCCAATAGTCCTATCGAATAAAATGTCCTACACATAACAGGAGGATTTATATGTGCAAAGACTGCGGATGCGGAAAGCCGGATAAAGTTCATACCCATGCTCATCCTCACACTAACGAAGAGTGCTCGGAAGATAAGCAAAAGGAATGCAAGGCTGAAGGCAAAGACAAGACATGCTCCAAGCATAAAGCCTGAAATATAGTAAATTAGTAAAGCGAGGTTATAAATGAAGGAAAAAGTCCAGGAAGTACTGGAAATGATTCGCCCCAGCCTGCAAGCCGATGGCGGTGATGTCGTGCTGGTTGATGTTACAGAAGATGGCATAGTCAAACTGAAATTGACCGGGCACTGTGCCGGTTGTCCGATGTCCACGATGACATTGAAGAACGGCATCGAGAGAATTCTGAGGCAGGAAATCCCAGAAGTAAAAGAAGTAGTTTCAGTCTAAAATCAGTCAATAATATTATTACAAGAGAGAAGGGGTATCTGAGGGTATCCCTTCTTTTTATATCCTTCTCGAAAATCATATCTGTTTACAGCAGAGATTCAAAAGGAGCGCCCGTGTCGGGATAAAAGACATGGAAAAAGGAGAGCAATTCTCCCCGATTAGAATTTTTCTTACAGGACTTTTAATACCCCAACCGTGAGGTCGAGGGATGAAGCTCTCTGCATCTTTTCGATAGGGTATTAAAATATCTATGCCGGCTAAAAAGATGCAGACAAGTGAAGTTTGAAACAGGTCAAAACGTAGGTCTAGAAGTTTATTTTTTCACCTTTTCCAGTTCGAAAGCCTTATGCAGAGCCCGCACCGCTTCCACCACTTTGTCTTCATCGACAATGCAGGTAATCTTGACCTCGGATGTGGTTATCAGATGAATATTGATATTTTTCTGACTAAGGGTGGTGAACATCCTGGCGGCATAACCCGGCGTATTCTGCATGCCGGTGCCGATAATGCTGACCTTCCCCAGCCTCGTATCGCTTACGCATTGGCGAGCTTTGATGGATTCAGCGATGGGCTGAACCACCTTCATAGCTTTATCTACATCTTCTCTGGCTACCGTGAAGGTCAGGTCAGTAATATTCTGTACGCTGGCATTCTGAACAATAGTATCCACACTGATGCCGGCTTTCGCCAGGGGCTCAAAGATAGCCGATGCAATACCCGGTCTATCAGGCACACCGACCACCGTAATTTTGGCAACATCCATATCATGGGCAATTCCCGTTACTTTATTCTTTAACTCCATAGACTTCCCTCCGTGAATTAGCGTGCCTGGACTGTCCGTAAAGGTGCAGGCAACAAGTATAGGCATATTATATATTCCCCCGAGTTCAACCGACCTCGGATGCATCACCCTGGCTCCGCAGGTTGCCATCTCCAGCATTTCTTCATAGCCGATCTCTGGCAAGCTCTGAGCTTCAGGAACTACTCTCGGGTCAGCGGTAAAAACTCCCTCGACATCGGTATATATATGGCAGACCTCGGCCTTAAGACTGATTGCCAGAGCCACTGCAGTGGTGTCTGACCCTCCCCTCCCCAGGGTAGTTACATCACGGTCCTTGTTTATCCCCTGAAAACCAGCAACTACCACGATGTTGCCATTGTTCAGTTCTTCTGTAATCCTCCGCGGGTTTATGCCAAGGATATGAGCGCGATTGTATTCGGCATCGGTTTTAATTCCAGCCTGAGCGCCGCTTAAACTGACGGCCCTGTATCCCATGCTGTCCAGCGCCATTGCCAGAAGGGTGCAGGACACCAGTTCTCCTGTCGAAAGCAGAATATCATACTCACGTCCGGAAGGGCGGGCAGTGACTTTTTTAGCCAGAGCAATCAGGTCGTCGGTGGCATCGCCCATCGCCGAGACAACCACGACCACCTGGTTGCCTGCATCCCTGGTTCTCGCCACGCGCCGAGCGACATTCTTGATTTTCTCAACATCGGCTACCGAAGAGCCACCGTATTTTTGAACTATAATAGACATATATACTATCCTTTACGATTGCATATTTTCTATCACAATATTACCCAAAGAATTGTATCATATCATTGCCAATACTTGAAAATGGTTCTATACCGGCAAAAGCACTACATACACAACCAACCATTAAAATTACTAAGAAAAGTGAAATAAGAGTTCCCATGCCAACTCTATACTTTTTTATTGTAGATATATTCCAAATCAAAACACTGATAGATACTATCAATAGTATGATTCCTTCAAATTGACTCATTTCCCCATCATAAAGCAAATATACCGTCCAACCAATAAACGCAATACAGATAAATGCCAATAAAATTAGGCATGTTTTTATTGCTACCAGTTTAGTATTCACTTTCTTCTTCACAGTATATTTATTTTCATGGCGCCTCTCACCATGCGAGGTAAAATTTCCTATTTTACCTCGGTTAATTGTTTGTTTTTCCTTTTCATATTTTCCCCTTACTTCGTTATTATAATTATTACGTATCTTTTTTAAACGATCATAATCAGGCACTACTTCTTTTTTATGAATACCAAACAAGTCCTGATATGTATAATAAGCTTTACAATCATTACAAATCCAGAATAACAAAGCGCTATCATAAAATAAATTCTTCTTGCAAACTGGACAAATTTCTTTGCTAAGAGTCTGCTTCTTCGGGTTTACAGCAAACTCTTTACCACAACCAGCATTTGGGCATTTCCACTTATTCTTTTGAATATTATATCTGAGTATTGGTGACTCTTGGCATCTTGGGCAACATAGCGAATTTTCACCGCATTGCCAGCATACATATTCCTGTGGATTGGGATTTAAAGCTCCACATAAACGACATTTACCCAATATTCCATTATCCTGCACCTGCTGAATCATATCTTTCATCCGCCACCACCACTTATCATCATTCAAATAATTTTCCCTATTTTGTTTATCGAGTTCGTCAAAGCTTAAACAACTGGATTTTAATTTTCTGAAAGGGCACAAAAATGGTTGGGTATAGAATTTTTTACACCATGAGCACTGCGCTGTTTGAAATAGCTTCATTGCTGACTGAAGTTTTTTATTCACATCAATTTGATTAATTCGTTCTACAACTTCTGCTGTTTTAAATATATTGAAACTGCATCCGCAGTGGCGACACCGCCACTGGTCTTGAATTGTCTCTATTACTTCATGTGTCCAACAAATCGGACATTCTGCTGGGCTATTATCGTAACTAGCTCTGCTTAAAGGATTAGAAAGCACTTCATAAGCTTCATTTATTTTTTTAAACTTCTCATGTGCTTCCGTATTTGGATTAACATCGGGGTGATACAACTTGGCAAGCCTTAAAAATGCCCTCTTAATTTCACTTTGAGGCATATCCTTACTTACTTCAAGGATTTTATAATACTTATATTGCCTTGAAATTGGTTGACTTTCTTTTATATCGTCCTTATTATATGAGTTGCCACTCCGTTCATTCTTATTTTTATCCAGAAAACAAAGTTGGCACCCGAAATCAGCCTGATAATATCTATTGTGTTTGGCACAATACAACAAACCGCTCTTTTCATTTGTCCAGTATTCATCTTCTCTTTTTGACATTGGTAAATCGCGCTCCGAATAATATCCTAATTACCTTTCAGTAACTCATCTAATCCTTTTTTCATAAAGAGCGATAATCTACGGTTACATTCCACGTTCGAACATTCATATAAATTAATCCCAGCATTCCAAGTTAGTGTTTCCATCTGACATGAAGGGCATTTCTCTATTTTTTTACTTGCTTTATCATTAGTAACACTAGAAAATTTTAAATCAATAAGTGGCTCTCCAAAGGGATGCTTATTATCTGATAATTCACATTGTTTTTGGTTAAAACTATCCGATTTGAGAGCTTTCATTAATTCATCCCATTGTTCTGGGGTTATTTCATTTTTTTGCGGGGAAATCCAGTGTAATTCTTCGTTCTTTGCAGTTTCTTTGCAATGACCATAATGTAATCTCGCAGACCCTATACTAGAGAAGTGTCTTCCACATTTTGCACAGACAATATCCAAATTTATAGTCCTTATAGTGGCAATATCATATAATTATTGAATTGTTACATATCACATAAACGAACCAATAATATCATTACCAATACTTGAAAATGGTTCTATACCGGCAGCGGCGCACAATGCAAAACCTGTTGCCGTAATGAAAAGAAAAAGCAGGATAAATCCCAGACCTACACTTTTATAACATGTTATCCCGTAAACACTCCAGATAAGTGCGCCGAAAACGGCTGCCATGATTATTATTCCGGCAACCTGTGACACCCCAGCTGTTGCCAGCAGCATAACCGCCCAGATTGCAAACCCGAAACAGATAAAAGAGAGGAGTATCAGGGCGCTTTTTACCGCTGCAACCCGGCTTTTGTCATCCTGCTTTACCTTGCCGGAATATCCGGCTAACTCGGTATCACAGGGCAAAGCGACATCCATACCATATTCGGTATCCTCATCAACTACCTGCCTGTATCTTTTGGGATTGACAGCAAAATTTCGGGTTACCGCACGAGCATCCTCCTCGCTTATAGAGGGAATCTCCTCAGTCGGCGCATCATCCAGCAGCTCCCCCAGCCCCATCTTGGTAAAACGCGATATCCTGCGTTTGCATGCAGAGTTGCAGCATTCATACATATTGATAGCAGGATTCCATGCCAGAGAATCCTTGCCACAGTAATGGCATCGGTCAGTTTTTACTGCGGCATTATCCATTTTTTCGTCTTTTACCGGCTCGGGGCGATAATTTTCGCCTCTTACTAGATGACAGAGTAAACAGCCGGTATCGGACCGATAATACCGCTCGTGCAACTCGCAATATAGCGTGCCCCTGCTCAGCGATATGTCATCTTCTCTATCAGGCATTTACTTATAAACCTTATTCCACCAGAGTTGACACTATATTATACCCATTCTCTATCAAAAGACCAGTGCGCTTAGCTTCGGCCTCTGTAAATCTTCGTGCTCCGTTGGTGGTAAAACCCTGCCCCCAGAGCAAAAAGGGCACCGGCTCACCGACATGAGTCTTGATGTTCACCGGAGTAGGGTGGTCAGGCATTACCAGAAGCCTGAGGTCATCTTGTTGATATGAGATAATGCGGCCGACAACCTCTTTATCAATCATCTGAATTGCCTCGACTTTATCCTTGAAAGAACCGGCATGCCCTGCCTCGTCGGGAGCCTCGATATGAATAACCACCAGGTCGTGTGTCTCCAGGGCCTTCAGCCCACCGCTAACCTGGGCTGCAAAATCGTTATCCAGATTATCGGTGACGCCCGGGATTTCCAGTATATCCATATCCGCCATCTTACCGAGGCCTTTGAGAAGGTCGACTGCCGAGGTGATAGCTGCTGATTTGCCGTGTACCTTTTTAAAGGAAGGCACCTGTGGAATCCTGCCGCTACCCCAGAACAACCATATCATATTGGCAGGGAGCTCATTCCAGACACGCCTATCCGCGTTGACCTTATGATTTTCGAGCACTGGAATCGATTCCTGCATCAACTGCCGCAAGAATCGACTGCCCCTACCGCGCGGCAGGTATTCGGCAATCTCCTTATCGGAAATATCATGGGCAGGGGTACATATTGCCTTGGCCGCATCTTCATGCCCCTTTAACTTTAAAAGGTGACGGTAGCCAACCCCTGCATAGAATCTGACACTGTCGTTTCCCATGGCTTCATTCAGAGCATCGATCAGCCTGGCGGCTTCCTCATCGGAGATATGCCCGGCGCAGTAGCTGTTCATCCTGCCGTCCTGCACATTTACCAGATTGCACCGGAAGATAACCTCATCATCCTCCACCGATACACCCATACTGACCGCTTCGATAGCCGCCCTGCCTCGGTAATAAACCTGCGGGTCATACCCCAGCACCGACATACAGGCAATAGCACTCGATGGCTCCATTCCGGCAGGCACCGTCTGCGTTAAGCCCATCACGCTCTTTTTTGCCAGTTTATCGAGATTGGGTGTAGCTGCTGCTTCCAGGCAGGTCTGCCCACCCTGTTCCTTAACAGGCCAATCGGCAGCTCCATCCATTATCAAAACACAGTATTTCATCTCCCCTCCTTAACTGTGACACAATATCCCCTTAAAAACAAAATAAAGGGGAAAACTCCCCCAACCAGTTTAATTAAGATACTATTGTAGTATACTTCAGCATTCAACGCCACTTAAAGACTGTCATTAAGTTACTGTTGCTCAATATCTCAATAATGCTATAATATTACCGATGCCGATAATCGTCAACACATAAATCGGTTTCATCAATCGGGGCGTAGCGCAGTCGGCTAGCGCGCAGCGTTCGGGACGCTGAGGTCGGAAGTTCAAGTCTTCTCGCCCCGACCATGAATATCTGCGACAGGCCCAGTGAGTGGAATTCCCCCTCACCCCAATACATCATCCAGCATATCAAATCTCTTCAGGCATGAAATATATTCCGCAACCAGGTAATAGCTATTCAAATCATCCTCATCCAGGCCTCTGAAAGCAAATAATTCGTCCCACAGCAAACTGCTGCCTTCGACATGGAAAAAGCCGGTTTCCATATCTATTCCTGAAACGATATCCTGCCCCTTGAATACATCATCCTGTAGCAGGTAGAGTGACTGAGCATGCCCCGTATTTACGACACGATAGACCTTCGGGACAACCGTTCTACCGGTAGGCAGCTTGCTTAAATAAAAATCGCTTAACAGGACGTTATCTATAACGACCTGTTTCCATTCCTCGTCAACCGACTCATCAAGCTGATATTTCCCTTCCAGATATTCGATTATATCCGATGCTTTTTTCCTGTTCGGGCGCAAACGTGCTCTATATTCGCTAAATATGGATTTCCATGTTACAACCATCGCCGGAGTGACTTCCCGCATTAACATTCTTTTCTCCCGACTTAAATCAAAAATACTATGACGATTTTATTCCCCCAGCGTTTTCTTGGCCTCTTCCCACAGCTCATTCTGCTCATCGAAAGAGAGTTTCGACAGGTCGAGACCACGCTCGCGGCATAGCTCCTCCATCTTTGAGAATCGCTGATAAAATTTGCGGTTGGACTGGCGCAGGGCGGACTCCAGGTCGATTCCCTGCCGCCGCGCAAAATTAGCCAGCGTGAAGAGAATATCGCCAAACTCTTCTTCCTTTTTCCGCTGGCTGTCTGCCGCTTTGAATTCACCGATTTCTTCGGTCATCTTTTCAAGGACGCCGCTGTCTTCCTGCCAGTCGAAGCCGACACGCGCTACGCGCCCCTGTATCGCCTGGCTGTAAGCCAGAGCCGGCATATTTTCGGGCACCCCATCCAGCATGGATGCCTCTTTTTTACGCTCTTTCTTCTTCAACGTTTCCCAGTTAATAGTAACCTCTTCGGCATCCTTGACCTTGACATCACCGAATACGTGGGGATGCCTGTAAATCAGCTTTTCGTTTATCTTGCGGATAACATTATTGATGGTGAACTCCCCATTATCCGAAGCTATCTGGCTGTGCAGAACGATTTGCAATAACAAATCCCCGAACTCCTCCGAGAGTTTCTCCGCATCCGCCTCGTCCATCGCCTTCAGAACCTCATAAGCCTCTTCCAGGAGATTCTTCCTCAAAGACTCGTGAGTCTGCTTTCTATCCCAGGGGCAACCCTCCGGACTACGTAAAAGCGCAATTATCTCCACCAGCGTTGAAAAACTATCCAAATTCTGTGGTAAAGGCACATTGACCTCCTTTAAAATAAACCTCCCCCGGCCTTACAGTCGAGGTATTCACTTACGTTAAAATGTTTTCAAAAAGTTATCGAAAACTTATCACAAGCCTGTCTTTTAATGGCTGGTTCGATAAATCCAATACCAGAAACTATCATCTTGGAGGGAGTGAAACGGAGGGGTCTAATTCCCCCTCAACCCCAGATGCTTCATTCGTCCCTCACGAATTCAGCATGACAGATTCGGGTGCTGTCATCCTTCAGTCCCGATAAATCGGGACTGAAGGATCTGGGGGATAAACGACGAATTATAAACCCCGACCCAGATACCTCCTACACGAACTCAGCATGACCAAAAAATCGTCGTTGCGAGGAGTCCCTCCTCACTGTCTTTCTGAGCCGCAGACGAATGAATCTCATATAAATCCAGAGAAGGACGACGAAGCAATCCCTACAATGCCACTTAATTACTCCGCTTCGTATATATAATTAATAAAGCTTAGCCTGCCTATATTCCTCCTTGACTTCAAAAGTTAAACCGTTTCAACTTTTTATGCGTAATTTACGATTATTCATCAACTTTTTTCAACATTTATGCCCATTGCGAGGAGTCCAGATTCATT
>CAZJVO010000025.1:15672-17246 GCA_964549815.1 uncultured Dehalococcoidales bacterium
ATGCTAGAGATTGCTTCACTTTCCCTTCGGGAAACTTCGCAATGACATTTTAATTATGACGGCAATACTGCCCCGGCGAACTGCCGCTGACCCCTCAAAAACTCCGCCGAAGACATTGGTTTCTTCCCCTCCATTTGCAGGGTGATGACCTTCAGCATACCGCTGCCCGTCCCGATGCCCGCACTACCGTCGGGCAGCAGGATGACCTGTCCAGTACGGAGGCATTCATTATCCGTAAGCGGCAGAGCCTCGATAATCTTGAGATTCTTTCCCTGCCAGCGGGTAAAGCAGCCTGGCCATGGGTAGAAGGCCCTTACTTTACGCCAGATAACCTCTGCAGGCTGTGACCAGTCGATTTCCCCCATCTCCTTCGTCACCGTGCTGAAATAGCTCGCTGCTGAATCATCCTGCGGACGCGGAGCAATCTCTCCTTTCCTCCACCTGGGCAGAATCTCCAGCAGCAGGCAGGTGCCGATAAGCGAAAGTTTATCCGTCAATATCCCCGTATTATCATAATTAAGGATGGGTATTTGAGCCTGCGAAAGTACTGGCCCGCTATCCAGCCCCTTATCCATCAGCATGATACTGACCCCAGCAAAGCTATCACCGTTCAAAATGGATGCCGCCACCGGCATAGCCCCCCTGTATTTGGGGAGCAATGATGGATGTATGTTGAGACAGCCAAATTTCGGCAGACTCAGCACAGATTGGGGGAGTATCTGCCCGAAGGCAGCAACCACGATTATATCGGGCCTGAAGGCTGCCAGCTCATTCAGAACCCCTTCTTTTTTTAAGCTCTCGGGTTGCACCACCTTCAACCCGAGGGATAAAGCTGCCTGTTTTACGGGAGAGAAGACAGTATTGCAACCACGCCCGGCAGGTCTGTCGGGCTGGGTGTAGACCACCGCTAATTCATAATCATTTAGTACCATATAAGTCAGTGGCAATACAGCAAATACAGGTGTCCCCATAAACACAATACGCATGGCAACCCTCCGCAGTATAGATTCTAACACCCCCCGAATATACTAACAACCTATATTTTACTTAACATTAGAATATTTTCCCATAAGCCCCCCGGTTAAAGCTAAAAGTCAGAATTAAGGCAAAAAAAAGAGCTTGAGAGACCTTGCCACAAATAACCTCACCAGCAATCAGCCAGCAACCATTTTAAAAAGCCTTGCCAATGCAGATTGTCCCCTGATAACCTTAACAAGGTTTTTCATTAATATCCTTCTTTACCGAAAAACCTTGATTTAGACAGCTATTACCCCAGATTATTTTCGGGGTTTGTGGACTTTGTGGGTCCTGGCTATTTATAACACGACTTCTTAGAGATGAGTGTGATTTTGTGGCTCCGTCAGGCTACATTTAAATGTAATTTAAGTAAATGTTCAGGAGATGGGATTTTTAATGAGGTCGGCACAAGAAATCTGGGAAGCTGCGCTGGGGGAACTCCAGCTACAAATAAACAAACCCAACTACCAGACATGGCTGCAGGGAACTGAGGGTGTAGAATTCAAAGACGGGCATTTCTATATCAGCACGCCCAATACATTCGTTGCTGAATACCT
>CAZJVO010000026.1:0-17199 GCA_964549815.1 uncultured Dehalococcoidales bacterium
TTGGACTCCTCTGTTTTCCATCCATTAGAGTCCAATATGTTTCTGAACCTTTGCAAGTCAATACATTTTACTAAATCAATGCTAAAATACTCATAGACATGAAAAGCAAACTCCCGATAAACAACGATAACTCTTGGTTCGGAGAATACGCCCACCGTAATCCAGATGCAGCATTGCCGATAATGTATACAATGGCATGTATTGAGATTGTGTCGTGTAATTCCACAAGAGCGAAAGCAATATACAATGAAATCGTAAAAGCATGGGGAAAGCCAGGCGTTAAAGAGTTATACGATAAGCTGATATCTGAGTTTTCGGATGAAGAAAAGGGATATATGGAAAACATGGCTAGGAATCCTGAACTAGCATTTGAAGGCGATGTTAATAAACCATGGAATGATTTAGTTGGTCTGGTAAGTAATCCTGATTTTGAAAACATAGCATTTACTGGGACATGGAAGGAAGCCTTAGATTCGCTTGATATGAAATATCAGGATGTATGGAATCTATTCCGCTTGATATTTGATTTCATATTTAACGGATTTAATCGGGAAAGAGATATAGAAGAAAAAAAATTCAAAGTAATACCTTCAGTAGAACCACCGTGGCTTCTTAACATGATAATGTATCGAACATTGATGGAATATAAGCATATAACCTTAGACAGATTAATTAAAATCTACAAGGTACGGGAATACAAAGGTAAAACATACAATTTTGAATACATTTTAACGCAACAACTTTACAATCGCATGCATAGAAGGCTGGTAGCTGCTGGCAAAGGTACAAAGATGAAACTTAAACATGATTATAAATATCTAGATGCAGCTTGGTTATGGTATCAATGCAGGGTAGCATATCCAAACATAGACAATTTTTTAGATTCGGAAGCAAAGAAAGGGAATCTCAATTTGGATTTCAAGAATGTACAAAAACAGGTAAAAATTTGCGATGATGCTCTCGGATATATGAAAAGAGTAAATCATATCGAATAGTTAATAGTAATAATCGATTGAATTTTAAAAAGCCACTCCTTACCGGGTGGCTTTTTCCATTATGTACAAAAAACATACGGTTACAAAGCTGGCATGCTCATGAGACGATTGATGCATGGCAAAGTCTACGAAAAATAATTCAGTTAAAGTCGAAGTGACCTTCAGTCTTGAAGAACGTCCGCTTACTTTCGCACAGAAAGAAGCTGGAAAGCGTTTGTTCTCAAGTTTGATATCAAGGGCAAGAGCTCAATTGCAGGAAGATGTTGCCATAGCAGAAAAAGCAGAAAGGTCGGCGCAGGCGGATGGGCGGAAGCCGCCGCCTGCTTTAAAAGATGAACAAATTAAGAGCTGAGCGGACATCGGGAGCGGTAGCCGTGAGCGGATATACGAGGGAAGCTGGGGGAAGGTTTTATTTCTTCCCTCGGCATCCTCAAAACAAACTCATAAAACTTCTCGATGTCGTGGGACTTCTCGGACTAAAGCCGAAGGACTTAAAGAGTAGTCTGACAGGAAAAAGAAAAGGAACCCCACCTCACTAACTAACAGGGGGGTTGCTAGTAGTAATTTAGCTTTGAAGAATATGAAAGTTTTAAGTGCTGGAATTGATACATTAGTTGTAGGCTTTGCAATCGAAAGATACCTTGAATGTGTAAACTTCGATAGCCTGACTACTGCTAAATTACGTGCGTCAGAACAATACTTTGACAGTAAAGGTTCTGCTGTTAATTGGTATGGTGTCGATTTTATAGTCAAGCCTCGTGGTGCTAGGGGATATGAATGGGTGTTAGAAAACGATGATATTACGATGTGTCTAAATCCGAAAGCTCTTAATAGTAGGATTATGCCTGAAGTCTATATCACATTCTCAAGTAAATACCTCTGGGCTGTTGGTTATAAAACTGCCTTCAATGACGTGTATGAATGGATATTACAGTGGGCAATCTGTAACGATAATACAATATCTAGATGTGACCTCTGTATGGACATAGAGATGCCTATGCCAGCGATTGAGATAGAAAAAGAGATGATTGCCAAGGCAAGGTATAAGAAAGAGTATCCTTATACCACTCCAGAAGTGGTTTCTCATTACAGCGGTAGACATATTACTACCTATCAAGTTGGCAAAGGTAACCTTCTTGCCAGAATATATGATAAGACTAATGAAATATTAATAAGCCAGAAAGAATGGTTTAAAAACATATGGGAAAAACAAGGTTGGGATAATCAAGAAAAAGTGATTAGGGTTGAATTTCAATGCAGGCGTGAATTTCTTAAGGAAAAGTGTACTCAGAGCTTTGCAGATTTGGAATACACTTTAGGAAGTATATGGGATTATTGTACTCATGAATGGCTTCGTGTATGTAATGCAGGCTCTAAGAGCAATCAATCCAGATGGAAGGAAAAGGATTACTGGAAACTGATACAAGATAGTTCAAGCATGTTCGGGGAAGTGTATAACATTCCCAGAAAACAGATTAAGAAGGTTAAGTGTGAACATTTGATTAAGCAGTTAAAAGGTATACTTCTTTCGATGTGTGCGTTAACCTCTGATGAATTCGGTATCGATGGTGCAAAAGTTCTGATAATAGCTGATATAAGGCAATTTATCCATTCCGAAGAATTTAAAATTGAACTGAAGAAAAGGATGGCTAAATTTGGGAACGTCAAGAAGTGTAAAAGTAATTATCTTATAGATGAACTTATAAAGTTAGGCGGTGTAATCGAATCCATAGAAGAAAATCCCTTGAGAACGGAAGCGGACAAGAACTCCTTAAACTAGCGTCCGCTGAAGTGAACAAGAAAAAGAAAAATTGTTAATAAAAAGTCTTGTTTATATATACCTTGTAGGTATATACTATACATTATGATTAAATTACTTAGATGTTTACGCTGTAATTGGGAATGGGCTAGTCGAATGGAAAGACTCCCCAAAGTATGCCCTAAATGTAAGTCGCCATATTGGAATAAGCCAAAATGGAAGGGGGTTAAATGATGGAAATTGTCAGTAAGGATTATGAAAAACTGATGGAATATATATACGACAAATACAAAAATAATGAGGTCAATAGAGGTTATGGTGAATTTGCTAGCGTTTATGTCGATGAATTCTGTAGGGAAACAGGTATAAGATTTGGAGATGTTTATGCACAAATGGCTGCAATAAATTATCTTTATAAGCAAGGTTGGATTGAAATTTTACGTGGAAAAAATCTTACTGTATACCATTCTTATATAATACCATCAAA
This sequence comes from uncultured Dehalococcoidales bacterium, assembly GCA_964549815.1. Classification (GTDB taxonomy): domain Bacteria; phylum Chloroflexota; class Dehalococcoidia; order Dehalococcoidales; family UBA5627; genus UBA5627. The sequence goes on from CAZJVO010000026.1 coordinate 3,242, forward strand.
TAAAGGGATAAAATATATAGAGGAAAAAAGAAGTATTGGTAATAAAATGATAAAAATTGTCTGTAATCTTAGTGAAGTTGCAGGTAGATTTATAAAAGGTATATTTGGGAAATAATTATATGAAAGCAGCAATATATTGTCGTGTAAGCACTGAAGGGCAAGAGCAGGATGGCACAAGTCTGCAAACACAACTTGAAGCCTGTCTTAAATACTGCCAGTCCAAGAATTATGAAGTGGCTTATCAGTTTAAAGAAGCATATTCTGGATTATCTCTTGAACGTCCAAAGTTAAATGAACTTCGGGAACTGGTGCGCTCCGATGAAGTAGATGTTGTTGTCGTTTATAGTCTTGATAGATTTTCCCGTGACCCTGTTCATGGTGTAATCTTGATGCAAGAGTTAGAAAAGCATGGTGTTTATCTGGAAGCTGCCACTGAGACCGTCGATAACTCGGAAGTCGGAAAGCTGGTATTCTATATTAAAGGTTATGCTGCCAAACTGGATGCCGAACGTAGGCGTGACGCTACTACAAGAGGAAAGAAAGCCTTGCTTAAAGCTGGGAAAATTCCGAATGGTGAAGGTAAGGGTATTTATGGCTATGAGCTATCCAGAGAATTTAAGAAAAGAATCCCTATTGAAAAAGAATCTAAGGTAGTAAAAAGAATATTTGAAATGATAATAAGTGGTATGCCTGCTGCAAAAGTCGCTAGAGTATTAAACGAAGAAGGCATAATTACTAAAACAGGCAAAGAATGGCGTTCTAGCCTTATTACGAAGATAGTTAGGAATCCTGCCTATATAGGAATAACATACTATGGAGTGACTAAAGGCAAGCACAATAGGATAAAAGTTCCTAAAGAAGAATGGATACTCTTACCTGATGCCACTCCTGCTATCATAAGCAAGGAATTGTTTGACCAGGCTCAAGAAGTTAAAGACAAAACTAAGAAGTTGTACTCGAATAAAACTATATATGAATATCCTCTAAGGGGTTTTGTTGTATGTGGTGAATGCGGAAGCCCTCTTGTTGGTACTTGCCTTAAAAAGAAGCACAGGTATTATAAATGCAGTGGAACTTATGACACATATACAAGAAAGAAAATATGTCACGCCAAGTTAATTCCAGCTGATATGCTCGAAAATGCAGTTTGGGGAAAGGTAAGCGAAGTTCTCGCTAATCCTGAATCTTTAATGTACGAAGTAGGCAAACAAGTCGAAGCGGAAAGAGAAAGAATTGACAGTGGTACGATAGACCAAGAGATAAGGGAACTGACACGCAAGCTAAAGAAATACGAAGGTCAGGAACGAAGGCTTGCTCAAATGTTTAAATTAGGATTTAATCCAGATATTGTACTTGATGAAATGAATCAGACCAATAAAGAAAAGAAAGCCGATGAAGATAGGCTCGCACAGTTAAAAGAGACAAAAGATAATATTACCAGAATAAATAACTACCAAGCCGATATAAAAGAGTTATGTGTAAGAATAATCCCTGATTTGGATAACTGTACTAACCAAGACAAGAAAGACGCTTATGACTGTCTCGACTTAAAGATAAAAGCCACTCCCGAAGCCATAGATATAAAAGGATATATACAGCCGAAAGTATGCATGGCTACACAGACATCAGGATGACAAATAAAAAACGTAGGGACGACTAGTAGTCGTCCGCATTTATGCTTCCGTATATGGCGGGCGACCAATGGTCGCCCCTACGATTTGATTTGAGGTAGGATGGAAGTAACATACACAATCCGGACTATGAAATAGTAGAGATTCCACTGCCGCAGAAGCAGTAGCAGACTTTACTTCCCCGCCCCCAGATAGGCGGCGATGACATCCGGATTGGCACTGACCTCCTCAGGGGTTCCTTCGGCGATTTTGCACCCAAAATCCAGCACCACGACTCTATCTGCTAAATCCATCACCACGCCCATATCGTGTTCGATGAGGACGATGCAGTTGACGCCATCTCTTAATACAGGGGTATCGGGATAGGTTTCGCCCTGCCCCTCGAAAATATCGATGATGAAGCGGGCGATATCCTCTTTTTCTTCCATGTTCATGCCGGCCATCGGCTCATCGAGGAGAAGTACCTTCGGCTCAAGGGCCAAAGCCCTGCCCAACTCAACCCTTTTGCGCATACCGTAAGGCAGAGAGCCGACTACCTGCTGCCGTATCGGTTCTATTTCCAGAAAATCTATAATATCTTCGACAGTCCTGCGGTGTTTGATTTCCTCCGTATGTGCAGGCCCGAAGTATAAAGCGCTGCTAAGAATATTCTGCTTCATCAGCACATGCCGGGCAGCCATGAGATTATCCAGAGTGCTTAAACCCGTATATAACTCTATATTCTGAAAAGTTCGTGCTAACCCAAGCATGGCAGCCTTGTCGGGGCGAATGCGGGTGATATCCTGACCATCGAAATAAATCTTCCCCTTCTGCGGTTTATAGAAACCATTTATACAATTAAGCAAACTGGTTTTCCCCGCCCCATTCGGGCCGATAATCGCCAGTATCTCATTTTCCCTGATATCGACACTGACATCGGTTAATGATTTGACTCCCCCGAAAGAGAGGGAGACATTATCGATTTTTATCTTGACCTTTTTATCGTTGTTCAATATAAGAACACCCCATATCTGCTATTTCGAAGCTTCCTCAGAAAATATTTTATCTTTATACGCAGCTACCCTTAAGCAAACCGGCCCGCTGCATTCGAATTTCTCCTTGCCCTTACGTTTCGATGATTTTGAAACATTTTTAGAAAAAACGTCATAACCTGTGCACCTGGCTCTGCCATCTTTATATACCATGATAGTTACTTCATCGTGCATTTCTTCGCAGAATATCGTGGTTACCGTCAACTTCCAGTCTGTCATAAGCTATCAAATCACTCCTGTAGCATTATACCCTATATGTCTGTCGTCTAGCTATGCCAACCGACAACAGTTTCTGCCGGCAAACGTTTTATTGTTTTATCTCATTGCCGACGCTGAAGGCCTCGCCAACCGGCTGACCGAACGAATAATATAGCGGAGCGGTCCCCTGCGAATACAAAATGGGGTTAATCTTTTCTATATCGGGTTTCCCATCGGTAAGACAATCCTCTGTAACATGCGTCTCTTCGATACTGCCGATAACCAGAGCATGGCTGCCCAGGTCAAGGATGTGTACCACTCTGCATTCCAGGTTTATCGGGCACCTACCGATCAGAGGAGCCTCCTTCAGTTTCCCATAAAAAACATCGAAGTTGCAGGCAGCGATTTTATCGACCCTCGCCCCTGACACTATGCCGCAGAAATCAGTTTCTCTAACCATATCTCTATTGGGAATATTAACCGAAAAAATTCCATTCTGTTTGATACCCCTCATGGTATACCTCTGATGGCGGATAGCCACTGAAAGCATCGGCGGAGAGCCACAGGCCATACCACCCCAGGCAGCCGTCATAAAATTAGGTTTACCATCAATACGGGTACCAACCAGAAAAACCGGCTCCGGGAATACGAAGGTGCTGGGCCCAAAAGTTTTCTTATTCATCGTGGGTTACCTCCTTAACTGGAATTCCCTATATTATACAGGTTTTGATACTGATTAAACATTATTTTCCCAAGCGTAGGTTAATACAAAATAATGGTGGAAAGGGCTACCCTTACAGGGTAGCCCTTTTTATGATATTATCGAGCGGAAATGGGGGCAGAGCTAACGGCTTTACAGCAAGAGAAAGTAAGGCGATTTCATTATCATCACCTGCTATGCGGTTTTCTCTAAGTATACCGCAGTCTATACAACGATGTATTATTACCCATTCCTTATCTTTCCTTATGGAGATAGCGATTGGCTCCATAAGCCCTCCACACGTAGAAGCCCGATCGCCTGTTTGATAATCTAGATGGCAACTTCTAAGGCAGAACGGACAATGATTACGGTGGCAGGTACCAGGTACCGCCATACTTACAGTTCTTCCGCAATAACGGCATATAAAACTATTAGAGTCCCTGTTATTCATGTAATCCCCCTTTACTATTTAAAGGAGGAATACTTCTCCGAGTGTCTCCTCTTTTCTTTATCGGGCAATGTCCCGCAAGAGTTAATAATGTATTTATTTGTTCTATATTTAGATTTAGCCGACTGCAGAGTATTATCGCCAGGTCACGGCTACAGCCGCGAAAACCATTTTCCAATCGCCATATATGCTGAGGTGAGACACATATACTTTTTGCAAGGTTATTGCGACTAATGCCTTTTGCGTCACGATAAGCCCACAGTCTCTTACCAAATTCACGCAAATTTTTGTTTGATTGAACACGAGAATTCGTCATAATGTACCTCCTTTTCTGTATAATTTAGAAAAAGAGGACATCTCAGAGAACCGATGTTCTGTATGAATCAGGAGCCCTGTTACTTCAAACTACTTATGCAGATTTTAGAACAAGATCCTTTTTCTTGAATAATGCGTTTGCTTTAAACATAAACCTTACTAACAAATTTTCAAAATGTATTTAACAGTCTAGCATCGTGGTGAAAATAATTCAATCATTATCATACACATTTTTGCCTCCAACTATATACAAAGGCAAAATATACTTTGACTTTAAATGAGCTTGCAAGACCTGTTTTTATCTTTTTAATAATAGGAATCAATGAACAGGCTTCAGACTACCATATTTTTCCCTGAGCTTCACCTTCTCTATCTTGCCAGTCGGATTGCGCGGCACTTTATCAAAGATTATTAACCTGGGTCTTTTGTACTTCGGCAGATTTTCAATACAGAAATTCTCCATTTCTTCACGGGTAATCTCCATTCCCGGTTTAGGGTCGATAACTGCAGCGGCAATCTCCCCCAGTCTTTCATCGGGGACACCTATCAATGCCACATCGTAAACCTTCGGATGTCGCAGGATTACCTCTTCAACCTCTATGGGAAATATATTTTCGCCGCCAGTAATGATTAAATCCTTCTTTCTATCTACATACCATATAAAACCGTCCGCATCCATCTTTGCCATATCCCCCGTATATAGCCATCCGTCTTTGAGGACTTCGGCGGTTTTCTGCGAGTTCTTATAATACTCCTTCATAAGGCCATCGCCTTTTACAATAAGCTCACCGACAGTATCGACAGGCACATCGCTGCCATTCTCATCTACGATGCGGGCCTGCCAGCCGTAGCCCGGCTTACCTATTGCGCCTATTTTATGAATGTTTTCAACCCCCAGATGTACGCATCCCGGGCCTGTAGATTCGCTGAGCCCATAATTGGTATCATACTGCATATCCGGGAAGTATATTTTCCAGTGCTTTATCAGGCTTTCGGGAACCGGCTGCGCCCCGATATGCATTAAACGCCATTGCCCTAGATTGAAATCCTCTTTTTTTAGTTCACCTTTATCCAGCGCCACCAGAATATCCTGTGCCCACGGGACCAGCAGCCAGACAATGGTACCTCTTTCATTATGCACCGTCTCGAATATACAGGAGGGGTTGATTTCCCTGAGCAGCGTAGCCTTGCCGCCTGTGTACAGGCTACCGAACCAGTGCATCTTGGCTCCGGTATGATACAGTGGGGGCAGCAGTATAAAATTATCATCCCGGGTCTGTCCGTGGTGCTTGCTCTCGACAATAGCCGCATATTCCATATTCTTATGTGTCAGGAGTATCGGTTTCGGCTGGCCAGTAGTCCCGGATGTAAAGTATAACCCGCAGGGGTCTTCGCCCCTCAGCCTGATATTCAACGGCTCTTCAGAAGCCCCGGCGATAAAGTCTTCGATATTCTGCGCCCACTCCGGGATACGTTCCCCTGTAAAAATGAAGTTTCGCACTGTCACCAGCTTCGGCTTGATTGCTTCGACCCTCTCAGTAAACTCCTCTCCGAAAATAAAGGCTTTAGCCTCGGCAATCTCGGTACAATACAGTATATCTTTACTATCGAACCGGTAATTGAGCGGCACTGCCCAGGCTCCAGTGCGGATAATTCCGAAATAAACCTCGAGCCAATCGATGGAGTTCATCATCAGGTGAATTACTTTATCGCCCTTACGTATGCCCGCATCGAAAAGGGCATTAGCTATTCGATTAGCTTTACTGTCGAATTCCCGCCAGGTAATTTCCTTCCTGAAGTTCGAACTTGGTTTCAACTCGACCAGAGCTATATCATCCGGATATAATTCGGCATTTTTGGCAAGCATATCCGATATGGTCATTATAAATGAGACCTCCTGTACAGAGAATAACATCAATAGGTTGCTATACCAGGCAAAAAGGTGGCTATTTGAGGAAATGCCAGCAATATAGCAACACAAACAATTATGGCAATAAGGAATGGGAATATCCCTTTAAAAATCGTTTCCAGCGATATCCCGCTGGTAATCCCTTTTATAACATATACATTTATACCCACCGGAGGCGTAATTACCCCCATTTCCGTCACCAGTACTATGATTACCCCGAACCATATAGGGTCGAAGTTCAATGCCGTTACCAGAGGGTAGATTATAGGAATCGTAAGCGTAACCATAGCCAGCGAGTCCATAAACATCCCCCCGATAAGATACATGAGAATTATCATCGCCATAACCGCTGTGCTCGATATCCCCAACCCCCCTATCCAGCTGGTTAAAACAGTCGGAATAGTGGTAACCGCTATAAAATGCCCCAGCACAACCGCCCCGGTAACGATAATCATAATTTCGCAGGTTACCTTAACCGTATCCAGAATCGCTTCTTTGAACGCCTTCCAGCTCAAATTACGCCTCGCCAGCCCTATTATCAGGGCTCCCGCTGAACCCACCGCCCCGGCCTGCACCGGGCTGAACCAGCCGGCAAAAAGCCCCCCCATCACCAGTATGAAAAGAAGCATCATTTCGGTAACACCGGATAATCCGACAATTTTTTGTTTAAGAGTAGTCGGCTGTCCGGCTGGTGCCAGCTGGGAATTCCGCCAGCATAAAACAGCCACAACAATAATAAATAAAATAGTTAACAAAATACCCGGCAATATTCCAGCAAGAAACAAACTGCCGATGGACTGCTGGGTCAATATACCATAGACAATAAATATAGTGCTCGGCGGAATCAATATACCCAGGCTCCCTGCCGAAGCCACACACCCGGCCGCCAGAGCATCATCATATCCATACTTCTTCATCTCCGGCAGCGCCACTTTCCCCATAGCGGCGGCGGTTGCACTTGTGGAACCGCAAATAGCGGCAAAACCGGCACAGGCCAGAATGGTTGCCATCGCCAGGCCGCCACGCACATGCCCGAACAGGGTATGGCTGGCAGCATACAGCCGGCTGCTTATACCGGAGGCAAAGGCGATCGAGCCCATTAACAGGAACATCGGGATAACCGTCAGGGAATAAGATGACAGGTTATTAAAAACATCACGGGCCAGAATGCTGAGTCCTGCAGAAGGGCTTACCAGATAGCTGAATCCGAGAAAGCCGACAAATGCCATAGCAAAGCCTACCGGCATTCCCAGTAAAAACAAGATTAATAGAATTACTATGCCCAGTATACCGACAATAACCGGATCCATCTAATTTTTTACCACTTTCATCAAATATTTCAGGAGCTCAACCAGTAATATAAAACAAACCGGTATGCAACAAAATGCGATAGCATATACGAAAGGGTAAAAAGGAATTCTGGAAGTCATCGAAACCTCTCCGGTTTTCTGCAGCACCATCCCATATTCCACACTTTGCCAGGCTAAAAGAGCAAAAAGGATGATGCCGAGAAGGGAAACGAAAACCCCACAGACAGCACTAATACGGGGAGGCAAACGCGTAACAAAGAACTCTACCTGTATATTGCCATGTTGAGCCTGGGTATAAGCCATCCCAAAGGCAGTAATGACAACCCCCAGAAAGGCAACAATTTCAATCGAGCCCGGGACGGGTGTATTAAAAATCTTAACCCCGATTATGTCAGCTACAGTGAGGGCCAGCATAGCAACTACCCCTACCCCTCCCACCCAGCTGAGCCAGTTGCTTATTATTATCGCCCATTTTTCGAGCCGTTCAATAATAGTCATCATAAAAACACACATCAACCTGCCACCACATCAACAGGTGTAATAGTGACAGGAATCTGATTTGCTATCCTTTTATGTTATGTCGTTATAACCGTGGTCAGCGGCAAAACCTCCGATTCGACCCAGGCAACGCTTTCTTCCATCGAAGGTGATTTATCGCTCCAGTATTCCACTCTATCGAGCAGATACTGCTCATATTCATCCCCAGATAAACCGCTCGTATTCAGTGTATCGACATGGCTCTGTACCAGCGGAGAAACAGCCGCCAGCCATCTGGACATTTCGTCTTCATCGACTTCAATGACTTCCCGTCCATTGCCGAGGCTGAGGAAATAGTCGATGCCTGCCTTATCGTAATAGTCCCAGACCTTGCCATGCTTTTCTATCCATTCCTCGCTGACATCGGCAAATATATTTTGGATATCCTTCGGCATGCTGTTCCATTTGTCCTTGTTTATCACCACATACATATCCGTGGTGTAGCCCAGCTGATAGCAATTGGTAACATATTTGGTAACCTCGGCGTGATTCCAGCCCTTCAGGGTTTCTCGAGGGGTAAAACTTCCGTTAACCACTCCCTTGGATAAGAGTTCGTAAGTTTCCCCCTGAGCGGCTCCGTATGCTTGGGCACCCAGCGCTTCGACTATTTTTGCACCGACGCCGGTAGCTCTGAGTACCATTCCCTGATAGTCCTCCAGCTTTCTTATTGCCTTATCTTTTGAAATCATTACACCCGGCCCATGAGCATGAACATATAGCATATGTGTATCGTCCAGCTCGACAGGTTTGAATTCGTTGTAATAGTCGTTGGCAACTTTAGTCGCTACCCAGCCGTTGGGATATTTATGAGGCAAATCCACCAGTTCGTTTACGGGAAACCGCCCGACGGTATATGAAAAGCAGGACATTCCGATATCGGATATGCCATTGACCACCCCATCGTATATTAGATTGGCTGCCGTCAACGAGCCGCCTGAATGATAATCTATTTTAACCTGACCGTCGGTACGTCTCTGGATTTCGTTAATCCATTCCTGTGCCAATACTGAGTTAAGATGAGTGGGTGGGAAAAAATTGCTGTATGAGAGGTTTATTATGTCCCCTGAGTTTCCATTGCAACTGCTTCCGAAGAGGGACATTGCGCCTCCAAAAGCAGAAAAACCGGCAGCTCCAATAAGTAATGCTCCGGTTCCTTTTAAAAATTCCTTGCGCGTAATGGCATTCTTTTCACTGTCTGTATTAATCATTTGTAGCCACCTTCCGGGAAAGACATATAGATGATGCGATAGTGAATCCTGGCGCGAAAATGATGGTTCATTTTCATTGAATTAACCCTCCTGTCTCCTTTTTATTTTACGTTCAGAAAAACGTTTTCAGTATCATACCACCAGATATATGTTATTGTCTATTACTCCGATGACAGCCAGCATCTTTTAAAAATCAGGAAATTATAGAATCTGCAAATTGCAGCCTTGAATAATCTTTCAAAATGCAAACCTTAAAATACATGATGACGCCCCCATGCAGATTTGTTTTTTAAGTTCGAAGCTTATATTGCTGCCGAATTCCTTTGCCCATACGCTGTATTCGCTTTTGCATACAACCGAACCCACCTTGCCGGATAGATGCTCCCTTTTCGACCTGAGCATCAGATTATGCCATGGGCAATTATTGATTATTATGGAAAAATTGCCAAAATCGGTATTATCTTCAACTTCAAACATAAAATCTTCGAGAGTTAATTTTGTCGACAGACATTCCAGTAAATCCTTCAATACATTTCCGGAATTAGACAGGGGCTTCAGCATCCGCGCCTGAATTTTGGGCATTACTTCCCAGACCTTTGCATCCAGTTGAAGAGCGGAATCGAAATCATGTCTCTCCTCCGCCTTCATAAACCACAGGCCATCTGCGGATGTATAGCTCTTTTTGAAGTATTCAATTACCTGCTTATCGGTTAAATTAAGCATATCTAAAACCTGCCTTAGCTTGAGTATTCTGCCCGTATACGTATATCGATAATTATATAATGATAATACTGTAAATACTACAATTATTATGTGTATCGATTGGTATAAAAAGATGCGATATGTTTTTCTGATAAATTGGACTCGGTGGCAGGTTTAATGATAAGGCTGTTACAGCCTGCTCGAGAACTAAAGCAGATATAACAGATGTAATCGAGAATGATTGAACGGCTTGAAATAGCTAGAGAGGGTTCAGGCGGATTCGCCCTCCTTAACAGGGATGGTAATGCCGGTAGCCCTGGCAATCAGCTTGTTATCCTGATTTACAATAGTCACCTCGGTAAAACCGGCTTTCCTGCCGCTCTTTATCACTTTCCCTTCAGCAGTTAGCCTGTCGCCGACTTTTGCACTGGAAATAAAATATACGTTCAGAGTGGAGGCTACACTGGGATAGGCTACCGAATTGGAAGCCGCTCCGAATGCCTGGTCTGCCAGAGACATGATAATTCCGCCGAAAATAATGCCATGAAAATTCTGAAATTCGGGGCGCATTATGAGGGAAACCCGCGAATAACCCTCGGATATGTCCAGTATCTCCGATTGAAGAAACGAGGTTACCGGTTCGGTTTTTATTTTTTCTGTCAGGATGGAGATTTTTTCTTCTTTATTTTTGTCTGTAGACATAGAATAGACCCCATATTAATTTTCGATAGATTTCATCCCTGCCTCAAAAGCAGCGATATTTATGCCGATAACTTTGGCCGGGAGGCTATTTACAATACACTGGCGCCATATATTTTCTTCAATATCCAAAAAGCAGGACAAGCAGCCCAACATAAAGATGTTAAGCGTTTTTGCATTGCCCAACGCTTCAACTTCTTTAGTGCCTTCGACAAATAAAATCCGATCGGTTCTCTGGGCAAGAATTGCTGTAATCTCCGGGTCGGCAGGATAATGCTCTATCCCCCGGCTAACCGATAATGGAGGCATCTCACAGTTATTTAAAATAACGACACCGCCCTTTTTCAGGTAATTACTGCACCTGGCAGCCTCCATCTTTTCAAAAGAAAGCACTATATCTGCCGTGCCGCTTTTAATAATCGGGGAGTAAATCTTCGGAGCAATGCGCATGTGGCTGATGACGCTGCCGCCGCGCTGAGCCATCCCGATAGTGTCGGTCTTCTTAACATCATATCCTGAGGTGATGGCAGCATCCCCGATAATATTTCCCGCCAGTATTACCCCCTGCCCACCCACACCGGCAATAATCAGATTACAATTTATCATTACGCTCCCCCGACTATCCCGGTTTTATTAGGAAAGATAGCTTTGTTCGGACAAATTTGCTCACACAGCCGGCAATTATCGCCTGCGCATAACGAACCATCTATGGTTATCGAATCTCTGTTCTTCTGAATCGCCGAGCAGCCAATAGTCAGGCATAAATTGCAGGATGTGCATTTGTTTATGTCAATGGTACTGGGATTGATGCCCCTCCTGACATTTACCGCACAGGCACCCCTGACGATAACAACCGATAATTGCCCGCCAACTATAGATGCTTTAACCATCTCTTTCAAAGCCTTAATATCCCAGGCATTGACTACATGGAGGTTTTTAACACCGACCGCCTTTACCACCTCTTCAAGACTGACGGCATAAGTTTCTTCCCCCTGAGCGGTTTTTCCGGTGCCAGGGTGTTCCTGATGTCCGGTCATAGCCGTGGTGCGATTATCCAAAATAACCAGCGTGAAGTTCGCCTTATTATAAACCGCATCTATCAGGCCGGTAATACCAGAATGCAGGAAAGTAGAGTCGCCTATCACAGCTACCAGCCTTTCCCCAACACCGGCTTTCTGCATGCCGATAGCATTGCCGATGCTGGCTCCCATACAACCACAGGTATCCATTGCCTCCAGCGGCGGCAACGACCCCAGCGTATAACAACCGATATCGCCCGTGATTATCAATTTCGGCTCACGCGGTTTTTTCCCGGGTACAGTGCTGCGCTGACCAAGATTGCTCAAAACATAAAAAACTCCGGTATGCGGACATCCGGGGCAAAGCAGGGGCGGCCTTCCAGGTAATTTCGAAATCGGGCATTCCCCCTCCATAGTATCATCTGAAAGGATTCCGATTTTACGTCCTGCCTTTTCGACAATATCAGGCGAAAGTTCTCCTATTATAGGAATGAATTCCTTGCCTATCACTACTATTCCAAGCGATTCCACATACTCTTCAATAAAAGGGTCGAGTTCCTCGATAACTATCAGTTTTTTAACCTTTGATGCAAATTCCCTTATCAATCGTTCCGGCATCGGATATGAAAAACCCAACTTCAGAAACGACGCAGCAGGGAAAATTTCTTTTGCATATTGATATGCCATCCCACTGGTAATTATTCCCAGTTCATCACTGCCCCCGTAGATACAATTGAATGGGGAAGCATCACTATATTCGGCAAGTTGTTTAACCCGCTCCTCAACCAGCGGACGCCTTAAATAGGCATTAGCCGGCAGCATTACATATTTACGGAAATTATATTTGAAGCCCCTTTTTTCAAAGGAATGAGCAGGCTTATCTGGAATACCTACCACTGTTTTGGAATGGGATACACGGGTAGTCGTCCTTAGAAGTACAGGCGTATCGAACTGCTCGCTGATATCGAAGGCAGCCTGCACCATTTCATAGGCTTCCTGGCTGTCGGACGGTTCCAGCATGGGTATCTTTGCCAGCTTCGCATAATGGCGGTTATCCTGTTCATTCTGCGAACTCATCGCCCCCGGGTCATCCGCGGTTACTATCACCAATCCTGCATTTACTCCGGTTATGGCAACCGCCATCAGGGGGTCTGCAGCAACATTCAAGCCCACATGCTTCATAGCCACCAGAGTGCGCGCCCCCCCATATGAAGCCCCCACCCCCACTTCCATAGCCACTTTTTCATTGGTAGACCATTCGGCGTATATATCTTTATACTGCGCCAGGGTTTCCAGTATTTCCGTGCTGGGTGTCCCCGGATAGGCAGCAGCAACCGCAATACCGGCATGATAGGCACCGATTGCAATAGCTTCGTTTCCGGAAAGTAATTTTTTCTTTACGCTCATTTAAGTAATGTATTATAGCACAAACCGCTCAATAAATATGAAATTCAAAGCGAGAGTCCATACAAGCGGCAATACCTGCTTCGAAAGTGAATGATTCATTTTATGTAAAGGATACTCACACGTTAATACGTTATACACAGCCTGTTTTGCAGATTCGCAGGATTAGATGCCGATAACCGCTTTCCCCTGAAGATTGAAAAATGAGAAGTTTTTATATTTCTATCGCAAGGTCACTGGCTGAAGTATCCCGCTTCTTTTCGGCAGGGATAAAAATGTCAGTCTTTGTCGCATGGCTAAGAGATTCTGTATAAACAAACTCTGAAACAGGTCAGGACAATGCAGGAGGACGAAGCACTATTCTTACCAAACCCCGATGGGAACCCCAACCTGCATAATGTTATGCACCCGGCAGTTCAATCTACAAAGGCCTTGATTTCGTCCTCATAGACCACTACTTCTCTGTCCTCATCCCTCATCTTTACAGTGTAGATAAAGACCCGCCTGTCGCCAGTTGGCAATTCCAGCCAGTAATAATCACTGATAACCCCGCTTCTGCCGGCATAGGGTTCCAGCTTGGAATCTCGCGGTGAGGATGATTGATTCTTTGCCGGTACTATTACAACTTTCTGCCCTCTTCTGTAATGAGAAGCCATATCCGTACCTCAAACAGGATAGTGTCACTTAGCATAATAATAGCAGCCGATAGGGTTGTCAATACCTTTGCTTCAACAATTCTATCTTTTAGTCGATTATTCGCCTCTTTGTTAAAATTGACAAACATGCTACCCCATGTTAATATATGGTATACGGTAATTGGTTTCCGTATACCTATTTTATTATAAGA
>CAZJVO010000027.1:0-16590 GCA_964549815.1 uncultured Dehalococcoidales bacterium
CACAAAGGGTGGCCGAAGGATCTATGGGGTGGGGAATAAAAGACGAATAACCACCCCATCCCCGGATTCTTCATTCGTCCCTCACGAATTCAGAATGACAAAAAACGGTTGCTGCCATTGCGAATCCCGATTCATCGGGACTGAAGGGTCTTGGGAATGGAGGGGAATATGCCTTCCCCTGGGGGAAGATGTCCGGCCCAATTTATCGGCGGGACGGATGAGGGTCGGACCGTATTATCCCTCATTCCCGGCGGGGTGGGGACTTCGTTAAAGACTTTAAAAAGAAACCTGAACTAACAGACAGCTGGCTTCCTACCTCACCCCACCTGTTAAGATAATCTTGCTTATGCTTTGGTAACTACCATTTCTATTGCCTTACTCCATCCTTCTGGCCCTATTCCTCTTATCTTGTAAAGGCCGGAAATATTCATCCTGCTCCATTTTTTATCCGTACCCTGAACCAGCATAGGGAAATCGACCTGCGCAAGAAGCGATAAATCATTTATATTATTACCAATACCATATGAGACCACGTTCCCGTAATGCATCTTGTACAGCTCTAGAAGTACCTTTACCGCCTTCCCCTTGTCATTCCCCCCGGTAACTTCATAGAACCTGCCACCGAACGTGCATAATAGGCCGGTTTTCTTTATTTCATCGAGTACCGCATCGACAGCCTTTTTGCTACCTTTGATGGTTAACGTCTCACTGTATTCCCTCTGTCTGGCAAGTGCGGCTATCTTTAACCCCAACCCTGTCTCTTTAGCGACCTCCTCGACCGTCATATCACCGAAGCTGTTGACCAGTAGCTCCCCTAGATTATTAGCTTCAATTTGATGGTATGCTTCCTCCAGCGCCCCCTTTAATTTGTGACGTAATTCCTGATAAGTAATTCCAAATTCGATAACCATATAATCAGAAACAATCTTATCATATGAAAATGGGAGCTTGAAATAATTCTTCGGGATGTAAATAGCCCCTCCATTTTCTACAATGAATGGAGCATCAATGCCAAGCTCTTCACGATATACCTCCTGTTCGAATCTGGTCTTTGAAGAACAAAAAACAATCGGAATCTCCAGGCTCTGCAGTTTTCTTATCGCATCCAGCGCCAGCGTGTAGGAATAATGTTGAGAGTCAAGAAGCGTTCCATCCAGGTCTGTAATCACCACTTTTTTAGCCGCATCCGATTTTTTACTTCTGGCTACGGCTATCCTGAATATCGATTTATCGGGCACTACCAACCTCGGCATAATACTCTCTATGTTATCCGCAAACATAGACAGGTTGATATTTTGCGGCGGTGAAATCAATTGGGTGGGGGGAACTTCATCCCCTTCTTTAATGCATTCCATGTCTATCAATTGTTTTTTGATAATTTCCCTGGTCTTTTCTTCACAAAGAGGACTGTAATATATGACCGAGAGGCTGGGGAGCAACATCTCCTGGAGCAGATGGTCATCTCCTTTTTCAGCATGCAGATGGGGATTAATGGATTCCGTTTGAATTATCTCTACCCCCTTCCCCGAAACTACTTCGTCAACAGGTTCTAAAATACCGCTAAAATTTTCCAGAATAGATATCAGTTCTTGTGTCTCGACGGCATAACCAGAGCCATACGTAAGCCTCATTGCCAGTTCCAGACTCATGGCATGCTCCCCGGCATTGGCAGTCTTAATCACTTCTGTCTCAAATCTCCCTTTAGAAGAAAGAAGCGCATTGACAAAACGATTGCTTACCTCCGAAACACGCCCCCACTTCTTGAAATAGAGCTCTCCTACCAGCTTCGGTTTGTAACGCCATAAAATGCGCACCATCGAATACGGGGATTCAGCCATGCTGAAACCTGCAGCGTAATGTTTAACATACTCCATTACTGCCCCAGGAATGTAGTTATCGGTGTCAATAAAACCCACATATTCCTTCCCCATAATCCTGGACATTATAATGCCTGCTATCATGCCCTCACTTTTACCACTGCGAATAAGGCCATCTTCATCGATAATATCGAGATAGCCGGAAAATGAAAAAGCATTGGCAAGGTCGGGGTCCTTCTGATGTATAACCAGAGCCTGGCGCCTGTTGACATCACAAAACCGGCTTACGATATCCCTTTCATTTTTAAATGACTCCATATTGCTGTTGGAAATAATTATCATTAAACAATCGTGCGGGATGCCGCTCAGCACGCCCTCAAAAACCTTCAGGTCTTCATTCTTTACAGGTAAAACTATCGCCAGTTTCTGTTCGATATTGGATATAGCCTCACGGCTTACACGGCGCGTACCTGCAACATCTTTGGACAGCGTCCCGCCCTCCGAACCGGAATCCAGCTCAAGAGCCCTGCAGACATCATGGATTTTAACCGGACCTACATGGTCGGCTGGCCTGATTGATTCAAAGCGCATAGCACTTCTCTCCTTTCATTACTCACCCCCAGCAGATGCCCAGCCAACGGTGATATGATTCTTCTTTATTGATAGGTATGATTTAATACGATGTATATTTTAAAAATATTCAGCCTTAATTCATAATATAATGATTTCGCCATAATCTTTTTAATTACACCATCACCCTGATAAATATAGGAAATGAGAAAATAGATCGAAGGATAGACGGACGCAGAATGACCCAGTTGATGCTGAATAACAATATAATAATTCCCTCTTTTTTGTCAAGATAACGATATATCCGGTGACATTCCCTGTCATACAAGGGATTACTCCATTCCATCTGGCTGTTTCCTCTTTTATACTCAGGCAAAGATAGCACAATATTCCTGCCCAAAAGAGGCAGGGAATCCCTCTCCTTGCCTTACGACGGGGATATTACATATAGCAAGGACAAGCTAATTTCAATGTAAATCTGGTTATGGACCCTTACAACGGCTTTACAGACCGAATGTTTATGGGTTAAAATACCTCTAATTAATAAGGAGTGCCATGATAAAAGCAGTATTTTTTGATATGTATAATACCCTCATTTGCTATTCCCCGCCGCGAGAAGAGTGCCAGGCTAACGCACTGAAAAAATACGGCGTTATTTTAAAGCCGGAACAGCTCACCATTCCCATAATTACCGCTGATGAGTATTTCTATGGAGAAAACGCAAAGCTCCCCTTTGCCAAACGTAGCGATAAAGAAAAAGGAAATCTCTGGGCAGAATATGAGACCATTCTGTTAAAAGAGGCAGGCATCAATCCTTCAAAGGAACTCATCGACTCTATGCTGGTTGAAATGAATAATTTCAAATATGAAATGGCCTTGTATGACGATGTAATGCCCACTCTTACCGCAGTAAAAAACATGGGTTTGATAACCGGGCTGGTTTCCAATGTGGATAAAGATATAACTTCAATGCTGGAAAGATTAAAGCTGAAGCCCCTTCTGGAAGTAGTCGTTACGTCTCAGGAGGTCGGATGCACCAAGCCTCACCCGGAGATATTCAGAGCGGCTATCAGAAAAGCCGGCATCAAACCTGAGGATGCCGTTTATATCGGCGACCAGTACAAGATAGATGTACTCGGTGCTATCAATGCAGGGATGTCAGGAATTTTGCTCGACCGCTCAGACTATTACAAAAATGATGGCATCACAGAACCCAGAATAAGGAGTCTGAACCAGCTTATCGAACTTTTATCAAAATAATATAAGACAAGGGAGGACGGATTATTATGTTAATTATATCCAGCCCTGAGTTCAAAAATAATGAATTTATACCGGCAAAATTCACCGGCGATGGTAGAGGAATATCCCCAGCTATCGAATGGACAGGACTACCTGAAAACACCAAATCGCTTGCCCTGATTATGGATGACCCCGATGCCCCTTCAGGTTTATTTACGCACTGGATAATATTCAATATCTCCCCCGACAGAAAAGGGCTGCCGGAAGCCGTTCCCAATAAGCCCAGGCTTGACGATGGCTCATTGCAGGGAGAAAATACCGCCGGAAGTATCGGATACTATGGTCCGTACCCACCGCCCGGGCCTCCGCATCGTTATCAGTTTCATCTGTATGCACTGGACCGGATGATTAACGCTAAACCAGGAGCATCCAGAAAACAGGTTCTCGAAGCCATGCAGGGGCATGTTATCGAATCCACCTGCCTCACAGGCATTTATCAGAGAGGACGCAGACAATAGTTTTATAAAAATACTAAGCCTGTTTCCCCTCTTAAAAGGGTGATTATGGAAAGGGCACTCATCAGATTCTGGATTATTCTCACGCTAACTCCCGCCCTGATTGCATTGATTTTACGCCTCTTATGGGAAGCGCAAACAGCATATGCAATAGGCACATGGATAATCATTATCCTGCTGATACTGGCAGTCCTTGGCTTATATGCCGCCATATTATACTTCATCTTCAATCCCAACCTGAAAAAACTACAATCACCACTATTTAAATTGCTTTCTTCAGGAATATTAATAGCTCTTGGAATTGTCGGGGTAATCCATTTTTACAGATTCGTTCCTTCCCCTGAAGCCAATCTGCCCATCAGCATACCAATGGCAATTATGCTGCTCATATCGGAAGTAAGCGGGTGTACTTTGTTATTATACCTGCTGTGGAAGAAGTGAATTCCACCCAATCAGGCATAACACATAAATTTATCCGAAGGATAAGATACATGGGATACTTCTACTCGACCTCACGGTCTGTGTATCAAGTTCGGTAAGATAAATCAGAGAATTCGGTAAATGATAACCTTAAGGCATTTATTCTACCCATCGCGATTCAGAGATATTTAATCGATATGAATAACTGTTCAGATGCCCGTATTTCCCCCCGTATTCGAGCATCCCCGTCAATTCGACTTTGCCATAATGGGCAGGGTACCCCGTAGCGTTGTTTTCCTGCAAATGGAGCCGATTACTTACATCTTCAGACAGCCCTCCCACCACCCAGATTTTAATTCCCGCGGGCTGCATATTCCCATCAGCAAAGCTCGAAGGCTCGAGCCTTTCCGCCAGAACAGTGATTTCGAACCCATCGAACCAGTAGCCTTCTATGGTTATATTTTTACCATTATAGCTCTCGGGATTTTCAGACAGGCTGGCAAAAGAAATTACAGTCGGGACATCCTCAGAGTTACAGGCAGGTAATGCCAAAATACACATAGCAAGCGCTAAGAATACGAATAGCCATTTTTTTACAGGCATACGAACACCTTCCAGCTTTATTGATTATCAATGATTACCTATATCTTAACGTCGAAGGGATATAAAAGATAGGAGCCAGAACAATGATATAGGGGTAAAGCTTATACAGAAAAAGCTCTCCGAACGAAAGTGTTGTATAGTAAAAATGCCCTGTGAAAACAGGGCATTTTTAAATCTAATCGAAAAACCAGAGTTAGCTCAGTAATGTCAGCCCCAGGCTAATAGTAACTGCCGCTACTATCGAGCCCAGTACCGTAAGCACGATAATTGTGGTTAACTCTTTTGAAGAAATAACCTTCTTTACCAGAGTTCTGAGCAGTGCTTCCTGTGCCTTCTGCAGGGCTTCTTCCGCCTTACGGCTGGCCTGATTGGCTATCTCTTCAGCCGAAGCTTTGACTGCTGCCGCTGCACTCTCCGCTCTGGCACTGGCTGCCAATGCAGAACTCTTGGCTTCTTCGGCTGCTCTTCTTGCTTCCTCAGCTGCCTTCTTAGCTTCCTCAATTCTGGCAGTAGCTTCCTTGCTGGTAGCTTTCATAGCTGCTTCCGCCGCCTCTTTAGCCTCTAGCGCTGCTTTAGATGCCCCCGCAAGTGCTTCCTGGGCAGCTTTCTTGGCTTCCTCAGCTGCCTTCTTAGCTTCCTCAATTCTGGCAGTAGCTTCCTTGCTGGTAGCTTTCATAGCTGCTTCTGCCGCTTCCTTAGCCTCTAGCGCCGCTTTAGATGCCCCTGCAAGCGCTTCCTGTGCTGCCTTCTTGGCTTCCTCAGCTGCCTTCTTGGCTTCGATTATCCTGGCCTGTGCTTCTTCACCAGTAGCCTTCATGGATTGTTCCGCGGCGGCTCTGGCATCGATAGACGACTGTTTAGCCAGTGCTGCAGCCTTTTCAGCTGCCTTAGCCAGCTCCCCGGCCATGGATACCAATTTATGCAAAGCTTTTGCTGCTGCTTCCACTGCTTCATCACCGGCAACATCTGCCTGTTCAGCCTTGCCGCGTGTTTTCTCCGCCGCCTTAAAAGCGGCTGCCGCAGCCTGTTTTGCTTCCTGCCCAGCTTTTTCCACACTCTCCGCCAGAGGGCCTGTAACTTTTGTCGCTGCATCCAGTGCTTCTTCTCCGGCAATGTCAGCCAGTTCAGCTTTTCTCTCGATTTCTTCAGCTAAACGGAAACCCGCAGCTGCTGCTCTCTTGGCTTTCTTTCCCGCCTCATCGGCATTGGTAGCAGTTTCAGCAGATAAATTACTGGCAAGTGCTGTCTGTGCCGCCTTTGCCTGTTTAACGCTTTCATCGAGTTGTTTATTGATATTAGCGGATTCAGCTACTGCAGAATCCACCGACTCTTTAGCCATAATGGCTGCTGCTTCAGCCTTTGCAGCCGCTTCTTGAGCCCTCTTCAACGCTTCCGCGGCTGCTTCTCTGGCTGCCAGGTCCAATTCCTCAGCCTTTCTGGTAGCTTCTTCAGCCTCATATCTGGCATTCCTGGCAATTTCTTCAGCTTTCGCTGCCGCATCCTCAGCTCTGCCTACTGCCTCTGCTGCTGCTTGAATAGCAGATTCCGAGGCCTCTCTTGCCGCTGCAGCCGCTTCTTCGGCACGCTTGACTGCTTCCTCAGCCCTCTTAATAGCTTCATCGGCTTTCCTGGCAGCATCGGCGGCAGCCTTTTGTGCTGCCTTGATAGCTTCTTCCTGTGCTTCCTTGGCTATTCTGGCTGCTTCTTCTGCCTTCCTGGATGCTTCTGCTGCAGCTTCCTTTGCTGCTTTGGCAGCCGCTGCAGCATCCATTTTAGCCGCTGTTCCGGCCTCTTCAGCTTTTTTAACAGCTTCACTAGCAGCTAATTTAGCTGACTGAGCAGCCTCCCTTGAACTTTTATCAGCCTCTTCAGCTTTAGCTGCCGCTTTTTCCGCTGCTGCAATCGCTGATTTTGCGATTTGTTCAGCTTTAGCAGCTGCTTCTGCTGCCGCTCTGGTGGCATCACCAGCCGCTTTCTCTCCAGCCCTGCGTGCCTCTTCAGCCCTTTTCCCAGCTTCCAATGAAGCCTGAGTAGCCGCCGTAGCCGCTTCCCTGGAGGAACGAGCAGCTTCTTCTGCCCTCCTGGCTGCTTCTGCCGCGGCACGGATATTGTCATCCATTTCATCCAATATCTGCGGCAGTGGCTTCTTCATTATTTTAGGAGTTTCTTCCTGCTCCGTTATTCTTTTTTCACTTTCCTTATCCACCATTCTTGATTCCCCCTTTCATAAATTTTTTAATTATAGTTTTTTATTTCCCCCGAATACTATGTCCTGGTTATCTGCTATTACTCAATGGCGCTATGGCAAAAACAAGAAAAGGACACTACTGCGTATCCCTTACTATTTAAGGAGGTGCCAATTTAAATCACGGTCTATTTCAAGCAATCTAAAGATAATCTTTCCGGCTTAAAGCGTTCTGTCAAAGACTGCTTTATTTCCCCGCCATTTATTCTCACCTTCCTTTCTACTTCTATCCGAAAATACGGGTTTTCTTGCGCTGTTACAAATATTTTTTGACCCAAAAGATAATCTATGCCTTTCAAAGCCTTTCAAACAGTGCGTTATATTATCATAAGCGGTTTCCCAACCTTTGTAAATACCCACCAGATATGGATAAAAAATATTTTATTCCTATTATAGTTTATAGTTGCAGCTCGGTTCGTTTATTCCCCTGTGATAATATATCGAGATTACAATATAAGATTCACGGTATGACCTGTATATGAGTTTATCTTAAAAACCCATATAACTCCCTTATTCTGATAAAATCACAATCACTTCCCCTGTTACTCATATCTGTCTTAACCTCCCGTAAAAACCTCTCGGCAACAGTCCGTATATCAGGAAAGTACAAGGTGAAAGGCATCAATCCGTACACGCCTTTCTACAGGGCCATAATAATATACTTCAGCCTGAGAGTGAGGGATATGCTGAAAGAGACATCCGAAAGGCATTGTTCGCTCATATGAGGAACCATTATTAAGGGGGCCATGCGAGCAGATTTCCACCCGCATTATTTGGTATGAGTACATAGCGAATCAGATACAATCAAATAACCCCCAACAAAATGCGGGGTATTAAGCAGGGATTATTATGAATTACATCTCTATGATAGATTGGAAATCGATTTATTCAACCAGGTCGCCCACATACACTTCATAGGTTTTTACAATATCCCCTGCAACAGGTTTAAATAATATCTTGAATTGTCGGGTAGTATCCGGCTCCATATCCCTTATCGGGATAACCCTGGTGCCTATATTTTCTTTATCCTTATTGAAGAAAGTGACAACAATGGCGGCATCGGTTTTTTCCGAGCAGATATTTTTGCAAAGGATGGTTACTTCTCTGTCCGGGCCTTCTGCCCTGATATCGCTTTTAATTATCTGTACCTTTTCTGCATCTGCAGTTACCGTCCGAACCGTTTTTATGTTATAACTCCTTATATTAATTGCATCGGGAATCGAGGGTTTAATCGTAATGCCTCGACTGTTATTGGGGCGCAAATTCGTTTCCCTATGCTTTATAGCTGATACTATATTCCCTTCGCTATCATAAAAAGTGCACTCGAAATATACTGAAGCAATAATTTTGTCCGAAATATTCTTTATTCCGTATTCGAGACCGTCAAATATGATATTATCCATAAATTTCAGGTTGTGTTTTATGATGGAAACCATATCGTTGCCGTAAGCAGTGGGGTCGGGAGCTATCGATATTTTGCCTACTTTTACGCTATAGTTCTCCACAGGTTTGTTTTTATCCTCTCGGTGGATTAAGCGAACTACTCGGCTACTATTCGGAGAGATATCCGATATTTTTTGCTCTACTGTTTCTACTATGTTACCCTCTTTATCGGAAAAAATAGCTTCGAATACCACACCGCCTATCAACTTATCGAGGACATTCTTGACATTCAGCTCAATAACTATCCTGCTCCCTCCCCTTTCTTTATCCTCCTCCCTGAACACATTATGTCCCAGAATGGCTATTTTATTTTCTTCTCTCCCCGCTTGCCCTGAGACTGCAGATTCAGCGTCTGCTCTGGCAGTATCCTTAACTGTTTCTTCCATTTTAAGCTCTCCTTCCCGTTTAATTTATGTTATTTTGCGCTTGAGTTTAATTTATTATGATGCCGATGTCAAAATTGTTAGGGTTTTACGGCATTCACCTTTTTCATGTGCTCTGCCCGATTGAGTATGCATCGTAAAGATTGCAGCAATCCTGTATAGCCTGCTGTTCAGAAAAATAAGCGATAATTTCAAAACGAGAATAAATCTAGCCCTGTCGCAAATGCGACAGGGCTAGATCGATAACTATTTTACCTGCGTCGATAAAAATATTTGAACACCCAGCTGTGTAATTTCATCCTGCACTTCTTCGATATTGTCCATATGATGGTCTTCATCCTGAAGAATATTCTGAAGAAGCTCGCGGGTAGCATAATCCTTTGCTTCCGCACAGACTACAATCCCCTGGTTATAGGCCTTGATGGCATCCTCTTCGGCCATATGGTCGTTGGAGAACATTTTAGGCACATCGGAGCCGATTTTTATTTCCCTAAGATTATTTACGATAGGAGTACCTTCGAGGAACAGGATACGCCCGATGAGCTTCTCCGCGTGCTTCATCTCTTCGATAGCACGCTTCTGGATAACATCGCCGAGCTTATCGTATCCCCAATTTTCGCACATTTCGGCATGCACCATGTATTGATTGACCGCCGTAAGCTCATCTGCCAATAATGAGTTCAGAACCTCAACTACCTTTGTCGAACCTTTCATTAAAATAACTACCTCCTTTTCAAAATATGAATCACCTTCTGATGATTCCTTAACTGTAATATTGATAGTATACTACATTCTGACCAGTTTTTGATGATTTACTGTAAAAATATTCAGATAAAAGAAGGTACATGTAGGAATTCTTATCAGCGCCCTATCATACCAACTTCAAGGTAAATAACTCTTCACTAGCTGCGGCAACATCAACGGTTGTCTGCTCGCTATTATAGAGCCCAACGGAGGCAACCCGTAGATAATTATACTGATGGCCACGACCAAATATTCATCGTTAAATAGGGACAGGCAAAGATTATATACGGCAATGAAACCATAGTATTGAAAGAATACGAATCCTGCTCGGTAAAGGGCAACGCCCCGCATTCGGTAGGAATAATGTGGATTCCGAGACTATCTTTACAGGGATATCTATAAAATTGAGAGGCATTTTCTCACCACCCTGCCAATCAATATTTTACTGAAAAACCTGACGTACTCCTCAGCTTTTAACGGATTTTCAACAATGGGATGCACCATTTCTTGTGAGCAACGGCGCATCCCAATACCATCTTGACGCCTCTGACACAGATAATTACTGAACCCGGTATCAATCTCATATCTACCAGTTTATGGCTTAAACGATTACTATTAAGAAACCCCCAAACCCATATACTTTATCTATATCGACAAAGCATAGTTAGTCCTATCACTACTTTATCTTGTTTTCTATATATTAATCAATTGCCATATAATGTCTTTATCCTTGCTGGAGAGGTGCTTTATGATTCTAACCGAAATCATCAGCCTTAAAACCAACGGCGACTGCGATGTCGTAAACATCACGCACCATATCGAAGCGCAGGTAGCCAAATCCAACCTTAAAAACGGCATCGCGACGGTATTCGTTGCCGGCTCCACCGCAGGAATAACCACCATCGAGTACGAACCAGGGCTGGTAGCGGATATCAAAGAGGCATTCGAGAGGATTGCTCCAAAGGGCGTCCCCTATGCCCACAACGAAACCTGGGGAGACGGTAATGGCTATTCTCATATCCGTGCATCGCTGCTGGGGGCATCGCTAGTTATCCCATTCGTAAACTTTAAAATGGTTCTCGGCACATGGCAGCAAATTGTCCTCGTGGACTTCGATAATCGCCCACGCAAACGGGATGTAGTGGTGCAGGTGATGGGGGAGTAGTATGCCTACCGCTATTGCGAGGAATCTCAATGCAATCAGGACTAAATTTGGCATATACCTGCATTTACCATGTTTAGTCAACCGTAGGGGCGGGCATTGCCCGCCCATTATATGTGGACTGCGCAGTAACTAAGGGCGTGGTCAATCGTCCCTCCCCTCTCTGTGTACGGAGAGGCGGTAATAATGTCATGCTGAATTCGTGAGGGACGAATGAAGCATCTAAGGTGGGGTGGTTAATAACTTTTCCCTACCCCGGATCCTTCAGCCATCCTTTATGGCTTCAGGATGACAATAACCGTTTCTGTCATACTGAATTCGTGAGGGACAAACTCAATATCCGGGGATGAGGGGCTTAAATAAAATTGTCACTGCAAATCCCGTCAGGTCTGACCCTCATCCGTCCCGCCGATAAAACGGGCGGGACACCTTCCCCAAGGGGAAGGCATACCCCCACCCTAGAACTAAATTCCGCTCTTAAGACCCTTCGATAAACTCAGGGTGAACGGAATTGTTTATTATTCTGTATTCTGCGGGGTGGTTACTCGTCTTTGACCCCCACCCCGGCATGACAATGCAGAGGGAAATCTCACAGCGACAGTCGGCTATTTTCCGTGTATCAGGGAAAAGAACTCGGCACGACTATCGGCACGGCTGCGGAAGGTCCCGCGCAGAGCAGAAGTGACAACACTGGCTCCCGGTTTCTTGATACCGCGCATCGTCATACACATATGCTCCGCCTGAATAACCACACCCACGCCATCCGGATTCAACCCCTTGACAATAGCATCGGCAATATCGGTTGCCATCCTCTCCTGTATCTGTGGACGCTTGGCAATGATTTCCACCACCCTTGCCAGCTTGCTGATGCCAACCACCCTCCCATCTTTGTTGGGGATATAGCCGATGTGGACTATGCCGTAGAAAGGCAAAAGATGATGTTCACACATCGAATAGAATGGAATATCTTTGAGGATTACCATTTCACGATGCCCCAGCTCGTAACCAACTTTCAATTCCTCGACCGGGTCCTTGTCCATACCTGCAAAAAGCTCTGCATACATCTCGGCAAAACGGCGCGGCGTTTCCAGCAGACCTTCACGTTTTTTATCCTCACCGATAGCATCGATGATATCCTCAACTGCCCTTTTTATTTTCTCTTCGTCTAACAATGTCTTTCCCTTTATGTTTTGTAAAGATGTTATTAGCTTACCACCGCAGGGGTGATTCGGCAACCCCACCTGAGAGGCTACCCCCCCCTGTCAATTGAGGATGGTGTTATATATTCAGTTATGATAACAAACCCATTCGCATGGTTTTGGAGCTTCGATTAATCATGAAAAACCCTGTTTAACCAGCCTGTAGATTCATAGCGATAACACATAGAAACCATGATTAATAAGAACCGCTCATTGCCATTTCTTGCAGGACAATACAGTTATTGTGGTATAATAATGACGCTTTATTCAATCTTATGTCAGAAGGAGAGCATAATTATGCCTGAAACTATCATTTGGTTCAAAGACATCGGCAAAGAAGATGTCCCCATCGTTGGTGGTAAAGGCGCCAACCTCGGAGAAATGACAAGAGCAAACATCCCGGTTCCCCCGGGTTTTGTTGTTTCGGTAGATGCATATTTCGAATTCCTGAAAAAATCCGATATCATCGATGAAATTAAAACCCTCCTCGAGTCATTAGACATAGAAGACACCAGACAATTACAACGTGTTTCGGCAGTAATCAAACAAATGTTCATGGATTCAAAAATCATGCCCGAACTGGCCAACAAAATAAAGGCGGCTTATAAGCAGCTGGGAGAAGGTCCAGTGGCGGTTCGTTCCTCGGCTACCGCCGAAGACCTGCCTGAAGCATCATTTGCCGGGCAGCAAAGCACTTATCTTAATATAGAAGGCCTTGATGAAGTGGTGGATGCAGTATTAAGATGTTGGGCATCTCTCTTCGAACCGCGAGCCATTTACTACAGGGTTCAGCAGGGTTTTGATCATTTTAAAGTAGGCATAGCAGTACCCATACAGAGAATGATACCCTCCGTAACTTCCGGTGTTATGTTCACGGTAGAACCAGTAACCAGCAATACAAAGGAAATTGTTATCGAGGCTATATACGGTCTGGGAGAGGGGTTAGTCTCAGGAGAGGTAACCCCTGATTTGTATATAGTGGATAAAGAGAAATTCTCGATTATTTCAAAAAGGATAAGTCGCCAGAAGAATAAACTCGCCAGAAATACTTCAAACAATAGCAAAGACCCGAATAGCTGGCAGCCAATAGAAAAGGAATTGCAGGAAAAGCCCAAGCTTTCAGATGAGGAAATAATTCAGCTGGCAAAAATAGGGGAACAAATCGAAGACCATTACCAGTTTCCCCAGGATATCGAGTGGGCGAAAGAAAATGGAAGGTTTTTTATTTTACAAACCCGCCCGGTTACTACCATTAAAGAAGCTGTGGAGGAAGAGCCTGAAATCAATGCCCCTGTGCTCTTGAGCGGAGTGGCCGCCAGCCCAGGTCTGGCATCGGGCCCTGTAAAAATAATATACGAAGCGTCCCAGTTGGACAGGGTACATCAGGGGGACATACTCGTCACAGAAATGACCACCCCTGATTTTGTGCCAGCTATGAAGAAAGCGGCAGCCATTGTTACCGACAGGGGTGGACGCACAGCCCACGCTGCTATAGTTAGCAGAGAGCTGGGGATACCCTGCGTGGTCGGCACCGACCAGGCGACTAAAACCCTGGTCGATAAGAAGGTTATTACAGTCGATGGTTCCAAGGGAAAAGTATACAGCGGCAAGATTGCCCGCAATATAACCACCACCCAGATGACCAACATCCTCAGGGAGTCCTTGACCACTAAAACCAAGGTTTATGTCAACCTTGCACAACCCGAACTGGCCGATATGATTGCCACCCGCAATGTCGACGGCGTGGGGCTTTTAAGAGCTGAATTCATAGTAGCACAAATCGGTGAGCATCCCAGCTACATGATAAAGCAGAATAAAGGCAATGAGTTCGTTGACAAGCTTTATGACGGTCTTGTAGCCTTTGCTAAGCCCTTCTATCCCCGCCCCGTGGTTTACAGAACCACCGATTTTAAAACCAATGAATACAAAGACCTTATCGGTGGACGTGATTTTGAGGAACTGGAAGAAAATCCGATGATAGGCTACCGCGGAGCGTCACGATATGTTACCGATATCGAATCCTTTAAACTTGAAATAGAGGCTATAAAACGTGTCAGGAGGGATTATAAGAACCTGCATGTCATGATTCCCTTCGTCAGAACAATCGATGAACTTAAACGGACTAAAGCCATTCTTGAACAGGAGGGGCTGGTACGCTCCGAAGATTTCAAATTATGGATGATGGTAGAAGTCCCCTCCAATATTTTCCTCATGGAAAAATTCCTGAGCGTTGGCATAGACGGTATTTCCATCGGAAGCAACGACCTGACACAATTGATCCTTGGTATCGACAGAGATAGTGCCAAACTGGCTTCCACATTTGATGAACGCAACGAGGCTGTCATGATAGCTCTGGAAAGGGCAATTACCGTGGCCAGGAGTATGGGTGTCACCGCTTCTATATGCGGGCAGGCACCATCGGTATATCCGGAACTCACTGAAAAACTGGTTTCATGGGGAATCACCTCCATTTCGGTCAGCCCTGATATGATTGGCACCACCCGCGAAATAATTGCCAGAGCGGAAGCCAAACTTAACATTCAATGATTCAACAGCTTAATATTCGTCAGAGAATCGAAGAGCGCGAACGACAGCTTTCCCCGTTTGCAGCTCAAAGTGCTTTATCCAAAGGCAGGCTAAGAGATGAAGAACCCTGCCCAATACGCACATCTTTTCAACGAGACCGCGACCGGATTCTCCATTGTAAAGCATTCCGGCGTTTAAAACACAAGACACAGGTATTCATCGCTCCCATGGGAGACCATTACGTAACCCGCTTAACACATACACTCGAGGTTTCCCAGTTAGCAAGAACCATTGCCCGCTCCCTGAACCTGAACGAAGACCTGACGGAGGCTATCGGGTTGGGGCACGACCTCGGGCATACCCCTTTCGGACATGTTGGTGAAGAGGTATTAAACGAACTGTATCACAGCGGATTCAGACACAATCAGCAGAGCCTGAGGGTGGTGGATGTCATTGAAAATGATGGAAATGGATTAAACCTTACCTGGGAAGTAAGAGACGGTATACTCAATCACTCCAAGCCTGAGGATAACATGTTTGGAGCTAACTGGGGAGAGGTGGGCACGCTGGAGGGTGAAATCTGTAAAATATCAGACCTGATTGCCTATGTCAACCATGATATCGGTGATGCCATAAGAGCCGGAATTATCACCGAAAATGACCTTCCTGATTCTACCATCAAATTGCTCGGAAAATCGCACGGGCAGCGGATTAACACCATGGTTTGCGATATAATAGAAAATTCCTGGGCGGCTGCCGGTACAGGGGATATTAAAACCAAACCAGTAATTAAAATGAGCAAAAAAATACTTGCTGCAACCAGTGAGTTAAGGGGATTCCTTTTTGAGAAGGTTTACAGGATGCAGTCAAAGCAGCATGAAGCCATAGAAGCCAGAAAAGTAGTCAAAAAACTTTACAGGCACTTCGTCGAGCATCCAGAAGAGCTGCCACCGGAATACAGGCGCTTCAGCAACGAAGTCGAAAGGTGCATCGTGGATTACATCGCAGGTATGACAGACCAATTCGCAACCAATCTGGCAAATAAAATAACCCTCTGACTTAAAATCGAATCCAATCATATTCTTTTTATCTTACCAGACTTATTATACCGGCCCGGTTCAAAGGATGCAGTTCTCTCCTCATCTTTTCGACAGGAGTATTATGTGTTATCTATGCCGAAGGGCTAAAAAGACTCACGGCAAATGTGGCTTGTTCTTATTATTTACTGACTCAACTATATAGCGTTTAAATAGAAAGAGTTTGTATTATAACATACATGTTGTTCCTAAACTGCTACAATCCGACAGGTCGAACTTTAATATGGAGGGTGAGAAGAAGCATTTATGAGCTGATAAATCACAGGGGCGTGACATATAAAGATTTACAGCAAAAAAAGATGGATTAATAAAAGATTTTTCGGGCATATAACGGCAATTTATTGTATAATTAATATGTGATATGAGCATTATTGACGAAGTAAAACAAAAAACAGATATAGTAGAAATTGTCAGTCAATATACCAAATTGACCAAAGCCGGAAAAAACCTCAGGGGATTATGCCCCTTCCACAGCGAGAAGCATGGCTCTTTTTTTATCTATCCTGACCAGCAGTCGTGGCATTGCTTCGGCGCATGCAATGAAGGGGGAGACGTCTTTTCATTCATAATGAAACTTCAAAATATCGGCTTCGGCGACGCTCTGCGTTTGCTTGCCGAAAAAGTCGG
>CAZJVO010000028.1:0-16027 GCA_964549815.1 uncultured Dehalococcoidales bacterium
CGTGGTGGTCGAACGAAGCATCTAAGGTGGAGGGGTTAATTCGTCTTTTACTCCCCACCCCTTAGATCCTTCGGCCACCCTTTGTGGCCTCAGGATGACAATAAAATAAACTGTCATGCTGAGTTCGTGGTGGTCGAACGAAGCATCTAAGGTGGAGGGGTTAATTCGTCTTTTACTCCCTACCCCATGGATCCTTCGGCCACCCGTTGTGGCCTCAGGATGACAGTAACCGTATCTGTCATACTGAGGCTTGATATAATCGAGATGCCGAAAGATGTCGCTAAGCCTTCTTATTGAGAAAGTCTGCCAGGTCGTGGTAGCTTATGATTCCGATTATTTCATTATCCTTAACCACTGGCAACTGGTCGACCTCTTCCTCCTGGAAGATTCTTAATGCAGTAATAAGGTCATCTTCCGGTGATAGATATCTGAGCTTACTCAGCGGGGTCATAACTTCGGCTACTGTCTTTATACTCCAGTAATGCCGGTCTATATTCCTTAAAAGGTGCATATTTACCAATCCCAATGTATCATTTCCTGAAATTACGACCATATAGCTTTTTCTGTTGGGCTTGATATATTCGTTGTACATATCCTCGATGCTGATGTAAACCGGTATTTTTATATAGTCGGTTTTCATTAATTTAATGACCTTATGTTGCTGCAGTTCCTTCTGCAGTGATAATTGACGGGTACTGCCGGATGCAGCGCTGCTTAAGAACCAGCCGATAAAGGCCAGCCACATTCCGTTGAACCAGAATCCGGTAAACATAAGTATAATTCCGCACAATATCATCAAAAAAGCAATAGCCTTGCCGATGCTGGCTACCCATGCGATGGAGCGAGCAGGGTCGCCGCTGATTTTCCATATTATGGCTTTTAAGACCCGGCCGCCGTCCAGCGGATAACCGGGGAGCAGATTAAAGGCAGCCAGCACAAGGTTGGTCCATCCCAGCCAAAAAGCGATTTCGATGACTCCGTCGAATGGCAATAAACACAGCAACCAGAAGAAAATCCCCAATGCAATGCTGGTCAGGGGACCGGCAATAGCAATTTTAAACTCCACGCCCGGACTGTCGGGTTCGCGTGTAATGCGGGCAAGGCCGCCGAATATGAACAGGGTTATGGAATTTACCGGAATGCCATGTCTCTGGGCGATTACACTGTGTCCCAGCTCATGTGCCAGCACCGAAGCAAAGAACAGCAGACTGGTGATAAGGCCGGCCATAATGGATTGAGCCAGGCTCCACTCTGGGAAAATTGAAGGGAAATAAGAGCCTGCAAGCGACCAGGTTACCAGCAGAAATATAAGAAACCACGAGTAGTCGACCCGGATGGAAATTCCAAATAGGCTTCCAGCATTAATATCGCTTCTGGACATGAGGCTCCTCTGAATAATAATCGGGGCTTAGAGTTTGAGTTTATCCTTTTTCTGATAATGTTGTCAAAAAAATTTTTAGAATTCGAGATTTTTTAAATTATAAATATTGCATTATATCAATAATATATGTATAATGTTGTACATATAAAGTAGTACAAAGCGGACATTTTACGTATGAATCAACGTTTTTCCTCCACTACATGCTCTATGTCAACGCCGCAAGGCTATTGATAACTAAGTATTAAAAGGAGGTAACCAAGGTGCAACAAAAGGAAATCGGTAATCAATCAGGCGAAACCGTATTAAGAATCAAGGACACTACTGCCAATCCTTCTCCCCTGGGGCTGTTGGGTTTTGGTATGACCACAGTCCTCTTGAATTTCCATAATGCCGGCTTTTTCGATCTTGGATCGATGATTCTGTCAATGGGCATCTTCTACGGAGGCATCGCTCAAGTTATAGCAGGGATTCAGGAATGGAAAAAGAATAATACATTCGGGGCTGTCGCTTTTACATCTTATGGCCTTTTCTGGCTCTCGCTGGTAGGGATACTGGTAATGCCACAGATAGGGTGGGGGGCTGCTGAGGAGGCATCTGTAATGGCTGTATATCTATGTATGTGGGGAATATTTACGAGTGTAATGTTTGTCGGTACGCTCAGGCTTAACAGGGCATTGCAGTTCGTATTCGGTTCCCTGGCACTGCTCTTCTTCCTTTTAGCTCTTGGCGATGCCACTGGTAATATAGTGATAACAAGAATCGCTGGCTATGAGGGAATTATCTGCGGATTTTCCGCCATCTATACAGGTTTGGCGCAGGTATTGAATGAAGTGTATGGAAGAGTAGTACTTCCGATATGGCCGATAAAGAAATAGAATTCTTCGATAAAAAAATAAGAGAGCGAGGCAAACAGCCCCGCTCTCTTGGTATGAAAACCCCGTGGGAACAGGGCTTCAAACCGTTCGCTAAAAACGCTTCTGGGCATATACTATGATGTACTGGCACACATCAGCAGGGAGTGAAACGAGTTCACCCAGGTATGAGTAGTGCTCATAATCTGTCACATAAATAGGCTGTGAATATCATGTCTCCCATTCTTCACTGCTATAATCGGTTATAGAGTTTATCAGAGCAGACATAATGCCTCAGTTTATTCCCTCGCCTTAAACGTCCGGGTAATTTACTATGGGCTGCTGTCAATTATGTCTACTTTTGTTCTTTTACCTTCTCCCGACAACACTCAGGAATACATAGCTACATCTTCCAATGGATTCAAAGGACAGCTCGATTAATTAAGATTGCGTTTTGCATTCGCTTGACAAATATCTATGCCCCTGCTAACATTTAGGGTTTCCTAAATATTAGGCGTTCCTAAATCAGGAGATGGGACATGCATAACAGTACAGAAGAATATCTTGAGGCGATTTACAATCTTACCAGAAATGGAAAAACAGCAACGACCACCGATATATCCAGAAGGTTGAAGGTGTCTCCTTCCAGTGTAACGGAGATGTTCAAAAAACTGGCAGAGGAGCAGTATATCGATTATTCTCCTTATCAGGGGGTTGCTCTGACTTCTAAGGGGCTGGCTGTTGGCGAGAAAATGGTGCGCAAGCACCGGCTGCTGGAACGTTTTTTACATGATGCGCTGAAAATAGGTAAGGATAAGGTGCATGAAGAAGCCTGTGCTATGGAGCATACCCTCTCCGATGAAGCCGAAAGGGCGCTTTGCCTGGCTTTAAAGTACCCCGACAGGTGTCCGGATGATGGAAAAGCAATTCCGCCCTGTAACCTTGACTTTGCCAGTTGTCAGGAGTGTATGGAGTGGAATAAGGGTAATTTCGAGGAACTTCAGAAGAGAAAAAGGGAAGTGATTTCTCTGCTGGAATTGAATACGAATCAGGAAGCTACCATTGCGTTTATACGGGGGGGAAAAAATATGCTGCAAAGGCTCTGTGATATGGGTCTGACTCCCGGAACCAGAATAATGGTCACTCGGGTTGCCCCTCTCAAGGGGCCGGTGGAAGTTACTGTCAGGGGTACGAAACTGGCTCTGGGACACCGGATTGCGGGCAATATATTTGTTGAATCCCCAGAAAAAAACGAGGAACCGGTAGAAAAGGATTAAGCTATGCACGATGCTGCTGCCATCTCAAATTTAAAAAGCATAGCAGGAGTCACTGATGCAGCCGCTGGCAAAAAAGTGACACTGGCGCTGGTGGGGAACGTAAATGTAGGTAAAAGCACCATCTTCAATCAACTGACAGGGCTTTCGCAGGAAACGGGCAATTGGGGTGGGAAGACAGTTGACATAAAGAAGGGGACATTATCTCACCACGGCTTGCAAATAGATATTGTAGACCTGCCCGGGATTTATTCCTTTGCAACTTTCACTCCGGAAGAACAGATTACCCAGGAATATATTTTTACCGGCAACCCGGACGTTCTTATTAATGTGGTGGATGCCACTGCGCTGGAGAGAAATCTTTTTTTTACCCTGCAATTGAAAGAAATGGGGAAGCCGATGGTACTTGTCCTCAACTATGCCGATATTGTCAGGGAGAAGAATATCAGCATCAACACAGATTTGCTTTCCAAACTGCTGGGGGTGCCGGTAGTCAATACGATTGCCATAAAGGGTATAGGGGTTCATGAACTGGTGGATGAAGCACTGAAGCTCCTCGATAAACCTCAAAAATCCGTTGATACGCTTAAATATGGCCCGGAAGTCGAAGAGAAAATCGAAAAGATTATGGAGGCGTTAAAGGCGGTGTACCCTGAGATGGCTTCCAGGTGGGTGGCCATTCAGTTACTGGAAGGTAAAAACCCGGTTTTTATGGCTGAAAGTGAACAGCTGTCCAGTATAAGGTCTTATGCAGAAAAGATGGCTGCAGAACTGATTTCTATACATGGAGAGGATATTTCGGTCATTATCTCGGCGGAACGTTATGCACTTGCGGCCTCCATAACCGAGAGGGTAAGCATCAGAACTGCCCCTGTAAAAAGAAAAAGGTTATCAAATATACTGGATAATATTACTTTACACCCGATATTCGGTTATTTATTATTTTTCCTCACGCTGGCGGCTATCCTTGTCATCATATCCTATTTCGGCGGTTGGGTTACAGAGGTAATAGAGGGGCTTTTCAACAGTTTCAAGCCGGATATTTCCAGCCCGGCGATGGACATTTTCTGGAATGGAGGGGTGATAGGGTTTTATGCCGCCTTAATAGTGGCAATCGGTTTTATACTTCCTTTCTTTCTTATATTGAGCTGGCTGAGTGAAAGCGGATATCTCCCACGGATAGCCTTTCTTATGGACCGCCCCTGTCATACCCTGGGATTGCATGGTATGGCAAGTATTCCTTTAATTATGGCGCTCGGATGCAATGTGCCTGCCTGTATGGCTTGCCGTGTTATGAATAATAAAAGAGACCGTTTGATTGCCACGTTTTTGTCTACCATGGTTCCCTGCACGGCCAGAACCTCGATTGTGTTGGGGCTGGTCGGTGCTTTTGTCGGCTGGCAATGGGCGGTGGGAATCCTGATTTTTCAATTTGTTTTAATCTATATTACAGGCTTGATACTTAATAAAATAATGCCGAGTACCTCTCCCGGTATAATTATGGAAATTCCTGAGTATCGCTGGCCTTCCCTGAAAAACGTCTGGAAGCAGGCATGGTTCAGGTTCAAGGATTTTCTTACTATCGGTGTGCCCCTGATAGTTATTGGCAGTATCGTTATTGAAGCTCTTAATGTTTTTAACTGGCTGGATTATGTCACCGATATCTTTGCGCCGATAACTGTAAACTGGTTGGGTTTGCCGGCCTTTACCAGTGTACTGCTGATATTTGGCATTCTACGCAAAGAGGCCAATCTGGCCCTGCTATTTTCTTTTGCCGGTGGAGCAGCGATAACAACAATAATGACCCCCCTGCAAATGGTGGTGTTTACCATAGTTATTTTAATTTATATCCCTTGCCTATCAACCATTGCGGTCTTATTGAAAGAAACCGGGGTTAAGGCAACTACCATCATAGTACTGGCTGAAATAGGCCTTGCTATTCTTATCGGTGGGGTTGCTTTCAGGGTATTGGGGCTGTTCTTTTAAGAGCAGGTATGCTACGGGTATATGGGTATAATTTGTAGTTATTACACTTGCCATCATTCGTGTATACGCTACCAATGCCTGATTAACCCCCCATTTTGAAGCTAATGTGGCTCGGTCGTTGGTACTTTATTCCCATTGCTAATAATGATCTTCAATCGCCCCTTTTTTATGTCTCCATTAAGCAGTTTGTCAAATCCCTCCGCCTCTGTGTCCCGAAATACCAGTGACATTACTCCCATCTTTAGTGCAGCACACAAAAATCATCTGCGGCTCAAGGCTACATTTCAGTATCCACAAACTCCTTCGGTATATTGAACTTCATACACTCTCGTTGTAAAATTCATCGGGGGTAGATATGGCTAAAAAATACGATGTTATAATTATCGGCGGCGGACCAGCCGGGATTTTTGCTGCCCTTGAACTGACCATGCAAGCAAACCTGGAGATATTACTCATCGAAAAGGGTAAGGATATCGACCAGCGGTCGGATGTAGTAAGTGGATTCGGGGGGGCGGGTGCTTTCAGTGATGGAAAACTTACTCTGTCATCACAGGTGGGGGGTCAGCTTAAAGATTACCTCGGTGAAGAAATGCTGGAATCTCTTATAGCATATGTCGATGAGACCTACATTAAATTTGGGGCACCGGATAAGTTATATGGAGTCGGAGAAGAGATAGAGGAAATCAGGCATAAAGCTGCACTTGCGGAATTACGTCTGATACCGGTGCCAATTCGACACATGGGGACTGAAAGATGTCGATTGGTTTTAAAGGCAATGCGTGATTATCTCGGTTCCCATATTGATATTAAACTTGAATCCGTGGTATCAAGAATTCATCCCGGTGGTCAGGAGCATGAAATCGAATGTGAAGGGGGGGACAGATTTCTTTGTGAACACCTCATTATCGCTCCAGGCAGAGAAGGAATTAACTGGCTATCCAATCAGGCCAGGCAATTAAATATACCACTATATAATAACCCGGTAGATGTTGGTGTCAGGGTAGAAGTTCCCTGTGCGGTGATGGATGCTCTTACCGATTTCCTCTATGAAGCTAAACTGGAATACCTGTCTAAGAGTTTTGATGATAGGGTCAGGACATTTTGCATGTGCCCGGGTGGGGAGGTCATAGTTGAAAACTCCGATGGAGCCGACCCGATTATAACAGTTAACGGGCACAGTTATTCCAATCATAAAACCAATAATACTAATTTCGCTTTACTGGTCAGTACTGATTTTACTGAGCCATTTCATGAACCAATCGCTTATGGCAGATATATTGCCAGATTAGCAAATATTGTAGGTGGCGGGGTGCTGGTACAGCGTTTGGGAGACCTGATGAAGGGGCGCCGTTCCACGGTATCTCGCATTGAGCGGGGGCTGGTCAAACCCACTCTGCCAACTGCCGTACCTGGGGACCTGAGCTTTGTTTTACCGTATCGACATCTGACCGGCATAATCGAGATGTTGAAAGCTATGGATAAACTGGCTCCCGGTGTGGCTTCACCTCATACTCTGCTATACGGGGTTGAAGTAAAATTCTATTCCTCAAGGCCTCAGCTCAGTCCGAATCTGGAGACGACAATACATAATGTATTCATTATCGGCGATGGAGCTGGAATAAGCCGTGGGCTGGTTCAGGCTTCTGCCTCCGGAGTGGTCGCTGCACGTGAGATATTAAACAGGATTACAAAAAATAACAGCGCTCCCTCTATTTCCCGTTAAAAATAGTTATGCCGTTTCTTTTTATTATTATGTACTTGTTGTATCCCTGCCATCGGCCTTTTGTTTCGACTTCGTATTTTACCTCTTCTCCGTCTTCCCTGACCGAAAACCCGCATGTTGTACCTGAATACAATGAATTGGAAATCACCGATTTACCATCATATGTTACTTCCAGGCCACCAAATCCGTTAACATTGACATTTATTTCGTGACCCTTATAAACTACCTTGCCCATTCTTAATCTCCTTGCATCGATGTAATGATGTGATATAGAACAGCATTTAATAATATATATATAAAGGGCAAGAAGGTCAATATTTTAATATGTGGTATGAAAGGCGAATATAAAGAATATCCCTATAACCCGCGGGCAGAGTACTGCGGGCTTTGCCTGTGGGTACCTATGATTCGAGCGGGGATATAAAAAATATTAGAACAACTCGCATCCAGAAACTCAGGTTGCCAGATACTGAATGGCAATCATGGCTATGCCCAGCAGGGTAAGAACCGCACCGATTATACGACCGAGGGTCTTTTCACTGACCCGGTTGGCAACCAGAGCACCCAGCCCGGCTGCAGGTATGGTGGTGGCACTGGCAATTAGAGCTGCATATATATCAATATTGCCCTGCATAGCATAGCCTATAGTCCCTGAGAGAGCAGTTATTGCCATAATAAGTGAAGAGGTGCCCACTGCCAGATGGATAGGATAGTGAAGCACAAAGATGAGGATGATGAATATCATCCCCCCACCGCCGGCGCCGAACAGGCCGCACATAATGCCCACAAATAACCCCAGTGCCACAGCAATCAGCCTACCCTTTGTTGTTTCTACCGGTAGGCCGTTTCCGTTTGAGTTATTATTTACGCCTCCTGTAGTCCGCCTAACGCCCCTGACCCATAGTAATATACCCATAGGGATAAGCATCAATCCGAACAGGTTGCTCATACCTATGGGGGGTATCATATCAGCAAATATGCTTCCTGCCTGAGCTCCGACAATTGAACCGAGTGCAATCCATAGAGCAGGCTTGAGATAAAGGTTGTGGTGCCGGTAATAGATAAAAGAGGTAACCAGTGCGGCTACTATGTTTATCAGCAAACTGGTTCCTATGGCAGTATGAACCGGGAAGGAGAGCAGAAGCGTCAGCATTGGCACGACTACCATCACCCCGCTTCCGCCCATTATGCCGACCATTATACCGCCCCCCACCCCGATGAGCAGGATTATGATTATCTCAAGTAAAGAAAACCCCATTTTTAATTATCCTTTCTGATTAAGGCCTCACTGGTTGCATTGTCTGAGTATATTTACTAACTCCACGCATATTCAGACAGATATAACCCTGTAATTCCCCGGCAGGAATACATTTTTCAGGGCGCCAGTGTGGACAGATGTTTTATCCTTTTCAGCATGTTGGGGTGGGTAGCCAGCAGTTCCATCATTTTCTCGGTAAAACCCAGATGGACATTTTTGCTCCGTAACTCCATCAGCTCATTCTTATCAATCGTGCCGCTCATATTCCTGTCAACCTGAGACAGCTCTTTGACCTCATACCATGCGCGGGATGGGTCGTTAACAAAAAAGGCTTTAATTCCTTCAACCTGTTTCAGTTCCTGCTTACCATGGAAACGAGCATTCCCATACACCAATTTATAAAGTGCTGTCGCCAGATGATGCGGCTCGTTACCCAGTTCCACGCTCCCCTTATCGGCGTAATATTCCCGAATGCGGGAGCCATATAGCACCAGCAGGTTGGTAATGAAGTAGAGGAGAAAAGCTCCCATCCCGACAATGATAGCCATGATTCCGCTTTCTCTTCTGTCGCCGGCTAACCCATTAAACATCGTATTCCAGGCAATCCAGTACATGATTAGAGGGATGGCGGAGAGGAGGGTGATAACTGCCATATCCCGATGCTTAATATGAGACATCTCATGTCCCAGAACCGCTTTGAGTTCATCCCTGGTCAGGAGGTTAAGGATACCCTGAGTGACACAAACTCGCCCATCACGTTGTGTTCTGCCGAAGGCAAACGCATTGGGAACGGACATTTGTGCAATGCCAACTTTTGGTTTGGGCAGGTGAGCTCTTTCTGCCAGCTCGGCTACCATCCGATGCAGTTCGGGTGCCTCTTTCTCAGAGACCCACTTTATCTTCATTGTCCAGGTTACTATCGTGGGGCTGATAAGGTATTGAAGCCCCAGAATGATGAAAGCCAGCACCAGGTAAGATATAGCATTGCCAGCACCAATCCAGACGCCAATGCCGGTGATTACTCCGTAAAGGATGCTGAAGAGCAATGCTACCAGTAAAAACATTCTTGTCTGAAGCCACATATTTCACCCCTTCTTGCTTTGTTCAATGTCCTGTATTTCAAAAATGTTGTCGGAAGCAGTTTTTTGCTGCCAGACATTTTATACCTCTGCTATACTATCAGTTAATATGGTAATTAATGATGGCTGTTTGCCCCATACATAAGCAGGTTTAGCTGCTATATTACTTCTGATGAAGCAACGCCTGCAAAGCCGGAGTTAGCTTTTCCTGAGCGTATTACTTGAACTCAGCAGATAAAGCTCAGACATAATCCTGCGGCTCCTTGCAGCTATTCCAGTTGATAGAAATCATGCTGGGGGTCATATGACCCTGATTCCCAGGTTTGCTACATTTTTACTATTTTACCATTTTATCAATATATAAGATAATATAACATATCCGGGAGTTTAATTTGCTATTCGCCAGGCAGTTTTCGGCTTCATATACTTCAGGATAGCTTTTTATGTGCCTCTGCTGTTCCTGCCCCGCCCCGGCCATGCTCCTCTTCTGGATGAGGTTCGGGCTCTCTGTCAGCGGTCTTGTTAACAGGCTTACGGTTCATCCAGATCCCCTTATCTCTTATATCGCGGTCGAGAAAAAGGCGGTTTAGCAAAAGTTGTCCTGTGCTGATATTTTTAGCCTCCTGACTTCTGGGTACTGTGAGTCTCCTTATAATTAATATGAAAACGATAACGACAAAGCCAAGAGTCAGGGCAAGGGGCTTATCTGTGAGCCAGCTAATCAGGGGTGAAACAGCTATGCCGACTCCTGTACCAATCGGTATGCTATGAATGATGAACAGACCGATGGCGGAACAGATAAAGAAAGCTATTAACTCCCATGGGATGTAGCCATTTATCGCGGGTAGAAAAAAGAGGACAGCAAGGGTTGTCATCATACCTCGGCCACCATTTAAGCGCAGGAAAATCGGCCAGTTGTGCCCGATAATTGCGGCTATGCCTACTATTACTTGTTGAGGTATGCCCATTCCCATTAGATGCGCAGCCCATATTGGGAGAATCCCTTTGGCCAGGTCGAAAAATATTACCGGCAGTCCTATTTTCCACGAGGTGGCGGCGATCAGATTGCTGACTCCGACATTGCCACTCCCGTACTCTCGAATATCAATATTGCGAGTCCACCTGCCTGCCAGATAGGCAGCCGGCACTGCGCCCAGAAAATAAGCAACAATAGTTAATATAATAAACTCTACCATTTTTAATTCTCCTGTGATTACTCTCCCTGAACAACCACTGAGAGCACGTGAGGTCCTACGTGTGTCCCCACCACCGGGCTGACTTTGGTGCGGATAATACGCTCCCTGGGGAATCTGGAGCTGAGTTTATCTGCCATTATTTCAGCCTCATCGGGGGTAGTGGCATCCTCTATTGCCAGTTTCTCAATATTGGAAAAGCTCGAGGCAAAGTTATAGAGGTGTTCTATCGCCCTGGATCTGGAGCGTGTTCTGGCAACTGCTTCAGTAGAGCCATCTTTTATAGTGAGGATAGGGTTTACTTTGAGCATCGAGCCCACAAGAGCCTCGGCAGTGCCGATGCGACCTCCCCGTTTCAAATACTCCAGGGTATCGAAAGCCATGCGTACATGTGTACGTGGCATGTTGCTATGCACAATATCGATACATTCATCAAGGCTGGCTCCCGACTCAGCCGCTTCTGCTGCAGATATGCAAATCAAGCCCAGACCCATAATAGCCGTGTACGAGTCGATGACCTCAACCCGAGCCTGGCTATTCTTCAATTCTCTACCCTTGAGTGCTACGTCGTAGGTGACGCTGTACTTTGAGGACAGCATAATAGCCAGAATCTCGTCGGTTTCCTGTGCAAGCTTATCATAAATCTCAACGAAGTCTCCTGCGGATGGGGCAGAAGTAGTTGGCAATATCCTATCATGAGAAAGCCTGTGATAGAACTCATCTGTCGTCAGGTCGACACCGTCCCGATAGGTCTCTGAGCCGAACTTGATATAAAGGG
Source organism: uncultured Dehalococcoidales bacterium (assembly GCA_964549815.1). GTDB lineage: Bacteria > Chloroflexota > Dehalococcoidia > Dehalococcoidales > UBA5627 > UBA5627. The sequence continues at coordinate 11,524 of CAZJVO010000028.1, forward strand.
GCATCACTGTAATGCCCCATTTACTGGCTATTTCAGGGGTAAGGTCGGAGGCACTATCGGTTATAATTTTGACTGTCATTGCCTTAGCTCCTTTCTTATAATACTGCTAGCGCTTCAGGCGGTAAGCCGAAAGCTGATGAAAATGACGCTGCTCAATTTAGCGTCATCCTTCGTCTATCGTTAGATTGCTATGGCAAAAAGATTCTATACCCCTTCCACTTACTCACATGATGATACTTATGCTATTTCCCTTTATTGTTACCAGCACAGCTTCTTAATAATGGATGGTAGTTAACAGAATAAGCGTATAACTACCATCCTGATTTTTATTGTCATCAGCCCAAAGAGCTTGCACATGTAAAGCTGATTTTATGCCTTTAAGATAGCCCTGTCAAGGCTATTTTACCAGTTTTAAATTCGGCTGGAATATTACAATATAGTTCTAACTCCCACAGACTACCCACTGGTAAAGAGTCCCCCGCTGGTGCCATGTGTAAAGAAAGGAGTTGACAATGCATATTCCTTCCTTCACACATGGATAAATCCCGTTACCATGTATACCCCTTACTTCTTGCGGAAAGAGATTTTTCCTTCACTGGCTTCGATAACTACGACATCCCCTTCTTTGAATTTGCCCTCAAGTATCATAATTGCCAGAGGATCCAGTACCAGCCGCTGTATAGCTCGTTTAAGCGGGCGTGCTCCGTAAACCGGGTCATAACCTTCCCTGGCTAAAAATTCCTTCGCTTCCTCGGTAAGCTCGACCTCGATGTGGCGATCGCTCAGCCTCTTTTTCAACAGTGAGAACTGAAGGTCTACAATTTGTTTGATATGTTCCTTTTTAAGCTGATGGAATATGATAACTTCATCTATCCGGTTAAGGAATTCGGGACGGAATTGTGCCTTCAGAGAGTCCATAACCTTTTCTTTTATTTGCTCTTCCTGTCCTTCCCCCAGTTCGGCAATCCACTGGCTGCCCAGATTACTTGTCATTATGAGCAGCGTGTTTTTGAAATCCACGGTTCTACCCTGTCCGTCGGTGAGACGCCCATCATCAAGTATCTGGAGAAGGGCATTAAAAACGTCCGGATGGGCTTTCTCTATCTCATCCAGTAACACCACCGAATAGGGCTTGCGGCGCACGGCTTCGGTAAGCTGTCCCCCTTCTTCATAGCCGACGTATCCGGGCGGAGCCCCGAAAAGACGCGACACGGTATGCTTTTCCATATATTCGGACATATCGAGGCGTATCAGTGCGTGTTCGTCATCGAAGAGGAATTCAGCCAGAGCTTTTGCCAGTTCTGTTTTCCCGACCCCGGTGGGCCCGAGGAAAATGAAGCTCCCCAGGGGGCGATTGGGGTCCTGTAAACCGGCTCTGGCACGGCGAATGGTATTGGCGACAGCTCTAACGGCATCATCTTGATTGACCAGGCGCTGGTGCAGCCGCTCTTCGATGTGAAGCAATTTTTCGACTTCCCCCTCCATCAGGTTGCTTACTGGTATTCCTGTCCAGCGGCTAATAATTTCTGCGATATCCTCTTCATCGACCTCTTCCTTGAGCAATCGCTCTCCTTTTCTGGATGTAAGCTCGGTTTCTTTTTCTTTTATCTGTTTTTCCAGATTGGGAAGGGTGTCGTATTTGAGCCTTGCCGCCTGTTCCAGGTCACCCATGCGTTCAGCCTGCTCTATATCGCGCAGTACCTGCTCCCTTTTTTCCTTTAACTGCCGCAGGGCATGGATAGTGCTTTTTTCTGCTTCCCATTGAACCTTCAATTTGTTTGCCTGTTCCTTGAGGTCGGCCAGTTCCTTTTCCATTTCAGTGAGACGTTCTTTTGAAGCGGTATCCTTTTCTTTTTTCAGGGCTTCGCGCTCAATCTCCAGGCGCATGATTTTTCGTTGTACCTCATCCAGTTCTGTGGGAACGCTATCGATCTCGGTGCGTAATTTGGCGGCTGCTTCATCGACCAGGTCTATAGCCTTATCGGGCAGGAAGCGGTCACTGATATAGCGGCTGGATAAAACAGCGGCCGCTACCAGCGCTGTATCCTTAATACGCACCCCATGGTGTACTTCATAGCGGTCTTTCAGCCCCCTTAATATAGAGATGGTATCTTCGACCGATGGTTCCGAAACAAGCACCGGTTGAAAACGCCTTTCCAGTGCTGCATCTTTTTCAATATACTTGCGGTACTCATTCAGGGTTGTGGCTCCTATGCAGTGGAGCTCCCCACGAGCCAGCATCGGTTTTATCATATTGGAAGCATCCATGGCTCCTTCAGCAGCTCCTGCTCCGACGACGGTATGCAGTTCATCGATGAACAGAATGATTTCCCCCTGTGATTGCTGGATTTCTTTAAGGACAGCTTTGAATCTCTCTTCGAATTCGCCGCGGTACTTGCTGCCGGCAACCAGCGAGCCTATGTCCAGGGCAATAATGCGTTTGTTTTTCAATCCTTCGGGGACATCGCCACGAACGATACGCTGGGCAAGCCCTTCGACGATGGCTGTTTTCCCAACGCCCGGCTCTCCGATAAGAACGGGATTGTTCTTGGTACGCCTGGAAAGGATTTGAATTGTTCGTCTGATTTCATCATCACGTCCGATTACAGGGTCGAGTTTCCCTTTTCTGGCCATTTCGGTCAGGTCGCGGCCGTACTTCTCCAGTGCCTGATACTTTCCCTCTGGATTAGGATCGGTAATACGCTGGCTGCCTCTGATGGATGTAAGAATCTGGTAAATACGATTCTTGGTTATATTGAATCTATTCAGGATTTTCCCCGCGGCACCTGAATCCCGGTCAGCAATGGAAATAAGGAGGTGTTCAGTGCTGATATATTCATCTTTAAAAGAAGAGGCTTCTTTTTCTGCTGCTTCAAGTATCTGGGCCAGGCGGGGGGATATTTGTATGCTGGTGGCCCCATAAGCACGGGGTAATTTTTCTAATTCCCTGTCCAGTTCACTGATAACCAGGCTGGGATTGATTTCGAGCTTATTCATAATCTGCGGAACTACGCCTTCCGATTGGGTGGTAAGGCTGTAAAGCAAATGCTCCGGTTCGATCTGGCTATGGTTTTTATCCACTGCTAATTTTTGCGCATTGAAAATAGCTTCCTGCGCCTTTTCTGTGAACCTGTCGATATTCATATAGAAATACCCTCCTTTTTGTTTTAGATTAATCCGTTTTAAATCGGGCAGTGGGATTAAATATATTTTATTTTATTATACTATCTTGATAAGAAATATTTAACTATTTTTTAGACGGTAGAGCCTGCTCAAAATGTTAGTAATATCTGAAATAGTTGATAGTTATATACTGAGAATCAGGCTAAAATGGATGCAGGTTAATATCCCCACTGTCGGTATCAGTGATGGTTTCTCAATTCCCCTCACCTTTTTGGTTTTTTGAATGATAGTATAAGGCTTGTGAGAAAAACTAAGGATGCGGCACTGGATATACCCATCATGCCCAGCAGCCATCCCTCGCATAAAATCGAATCCTCATAAGCAGCATCTGCGTTTGAAGTTTCTGTGACTGTTGCAGGCGAATGAGTGGTTGTTGCGGATATGGGGTTGTTCGTTGCCGATATGGGCATGGTGGTGCTGCCTGAAATTTCCTGTGATGCTGTGGTTGTACCGGTAAAATTCGTTGTTTGGTGAGATGAAGTGATATCGGGCAAAGTTACTTCCGGCAGTACAGTCGTGAGGTCTAATGGCGCTATTTCCGATAATATCGAATTTGTTAAGACCTCTTCGATTATTGAGGTTGTGGGCATTGATTCTGATAGTGTTGTGGCTGCGCTGGTTTTGGTTTCTTGCTGCAGTGCAGTTGTGCTGGCTAATGCTTCTTCGGGCAGCTCACCGGCGTCGGCTGCCGATGCAGGCCTGGTCGACATTGTGGTGGTATTAGTAATGATAGCAGTTGCCATAGCAGGTGTTTCTGAGGCGATTGTCGCTGGTGTTGCCGTATTAATTTGTGATAGCAGTGCTGGTAGGGCGATTCCATCTGTAAAGCTGGTTGTATTACCGGTGTCTGTCGGCAGTGTAATTGTACTGGTAACAACAATGGATGCTAACGCTGCTGTGTTGTTCGGATTTACTGCAGATTGCCAGTCCGCAATGGTTTCGGCGGATTCGATAAATGCGTTTGAATCTATTCCAGATATTGTTGAAAACGTCTGGGTATTCCCCAGGGTAATATTTACATCATAGGGGCCGCCTGTTAGAGTTATCATAAGCGGGTACATACTGGTATTATCCAGTGTAGCCGATACAACCTTCCCTGCAGCGACAATCGTTGTTGCGACCAGCGATACAATTATTACCAATAGAGCGGCTGAAATCTTATTTCTTATTGCAGCCTCTTTTCTGCTACCCTGTGGTCTGAGTAGCCAATACATATAGTACTATAGTTATATTTTAATGAGCTAAAAGTCCTATTTAGATGAACCAAAAGGTTAATTTCTGCCGTTATTTTAACATATAATGACCAATAGTACCAGCCTTT
>CAZJVO010000029.1:0-15834 GCA_964549815.1 uncultured Dehalococcoidales bacterium
AGCTAATATCGGATAACTACGAGGCGGATGAAACAGAAGGGATGGTTGTCGGCTCGGGCGGCACTCAGTATTTGCGCTTTAAAGCTTTAAAGGCCGGGGAATTCAAGATTAATCTGGGTTATCAGAGGTCATGGGAAGGGGAGCCTGTAAATAGTCTGGTACTCGACGTTAAGGTTTTGTAGGGATTCCTTCAAGCTCAAGCAATTGTTTTTTTGCCCCCAGCCCATCGCTGAAGCCTGTCAAATTCCCGTTGCTGCCGATTACCCGATGACAGGGGATAATAATCGGCAGTGGGTTTTTCCCCAGTGCATGCCCCGCTGCCCGCACTGCCTCCGGTTTGCCGATTTGTTCCGCTATCCATTTATAACTCCGGGTTTCCCCCCAGGGAATCGATCTTGTTGTTTGCCATACATCTCTTTGGAAGGGTGAAGCCGCTGACATATCCAGCTCATCGGGGAACGCTATTCTCATCCCATTGAAGTAATCGACAAATCTATTTGCCAGTTCGGCGAACATTCTCAGGTTGGGGATAGCGTCGATTCCGGGAATCCCGAGCAAGAACAGAGCTTTCTGCTTCTCGACCTGGGGCAGGGTATTCTTAACCAGCCCCTTATCGGAGGCAAGCGCTGCAATCCATCCTGCGGCGGTTTTAAAAACCGAGTAGTATAATTCCATGCATCACACCTCGATTCGTTTTATTTTGAGCTACGGAGGCTCTGACAATAGCTCTGCGGCGAGGGTTAACCCATAATTATGTATCAGGTTTTAGCGAGTATCTCTGGCCAGTGTCAAACCCCATACTGAAATGGCTCCGGCTGCTTTGAGAGCAGAGGCACAGGCATCCATGGTCGCCCCAGAAGTTGCCACATCATCGATCAGCAATACTTTCTTTCCTTCCGCACTGTTATTTTTACAGGTGAAGGCATTGACAAGGTTGTTGTGTCTTTCTGTCAGGGATGTTGTCATAGCTTGTGGAGGGGTATGTCTATGGCGGATAAGGCAGTTTGTTTCTATCGGAAACCCTGTTAAACTTCCCAGCTCTTTAGCCAGCAATCCTGATTGATTATAGCCGCGCTCCCTGAGGCGCTTATGGTGCAGCGGAACGGGGATGATGATGTCACAGGGCAGTGGGTTGGCGATGAGATAATCGGCCATTATTCTGGCAAGGGGGGTGGCCAGGGCTCTGAGATTATGGTATTTCAGCTCATGCACCGCTGAACGAATAACAGCTTCAAAACGGAACGGAGAGCGAATACCATCGATAACCGGTTGAAACACTGGACAACTGGTACAGGGGCTGTCAGAGGCTTTGTCAACGCCGCAAAAAGGACAAATCGGCGGAAAAATCCAGGGCAATTCGCTCTGACAGGAGGGGCATATCAAACTGCCTCCTTTGCCACAGCCGATGCAATGCAGGGGGAACAACAAACCCAGTGCTGCCTCTTTTAATTCATGCAAAACAGGCCGCATTTATTTTCCTTGAATTATTCAGGATATTGAATTAGGAGCTATTTACTGACCCTGTCGGGGACGACCACCCGTTCCATTCATGATAGGTTCGTTGATATAAATGTCTCCATTCCTGATTTTTAAGTTATAGCCGCAATCAGGATTGGTACAAACCCATGCCTTGTAAAATATCGATGACCCCTGATTGCCGAAATCGGAAAGGGGCACCAGATTTCCATTACCGCATTTTTGACACTTCGGAAAATAAATTTGTTCCACGAAGGCCACCTCCCAACCTAAATTATTGTTAAGAGTATACATCAGTTGACAATTTATTTACAAGGCGGCTTATTCACTCCCCTTCAGTAGCATTTTTTATATGAGTTGACACAGACTGCAGGACATGATTTTGAGCCTCTGTGTTTTAATGTCTTCTGGATGGTTCTATACTCAATGCTCGCACAATGCGTGGGGCTTTGGGAGGGGTTTCAAGATTGGCTGTGTTATAATTTCGCCTTTTGGCTGAATTCAACATAGCTTAATCTTGTGTAGATGGCCCCCCTGGGTGTCAGCTGGCTTTTCATCAGGCTCAACCCTTTGGCTTTTAAGGTATAGACTATATCCGCTTTGCTTGAAGCGACGAAATTGCCGAAATGTTTGCGGTCGTCGGGAAGTACCTCATCCCCTATCCTTGCCAGTGTCAGGTGTGGTTTAAACTCCCTCTTCTCCTGTGGGAATCCGACCATTGCCATCCTAACCTCCAGATTATGATAAAGGCTGCCCAGTGTGTCCAGTTCTCCGTCCAGTCCTATCCAGACCACCTGCACCCTTTGAGGGTTGGGAAACATCCCCAAAGGTCCGATGTTTAAGTCAAAAGGATTGATACCCCTGACAGCCTCTGTCATGGCCTGTATAATCCCTGCGACCTGGGAGGTGTCGACATCACCCAGAAATTTAAGGGTAAGGTGTATGCCATCTGGTGATACCCATTTAATCCGTGGCCGGTCTATTTTTAATTTCGCCTGTAATCTTCCAAGCTCTGTTTTCAGGTCTTCAGGCAGTTCAATGGCAATAAAAGAACGCACTTTTTCCATCTTCAGGCAATCCCCAGCAACTTGCGGGCATTTTCCCCCAGTATCTTCATCTTTGCAAGGTCCGACAAATCCTGCATAAGAATTTCTTTTATCATGCGTGATTGCGAGATTAATGGATAGTCGCTGCCGAAAAGGATTTTATTTTCCCCGATAAGTCCGACCATCTGCCCGTATATCCTCGGGTTGTAGAGGTAGGGCGAAGCCGCCGAGTCGAAATAGACATTTTCGAGTACCTTTTCCACTTCGGGCATGAGTGCATAGAAAGGCAGCCCTCCCCCCCAATGGGCGCAGACAATGGTCAGTTCGGGATGATTATAAATAAAGGGGTAGAGCATTTGAGGTGTTGCGCTTCCCTTTCCCTGGTACTGGTGCCCTACCGGTTCGGAAGTATGTGTTAGCAGAATCATCTTATTTTTTACCAGTGCATCGACAAACGGCTGCATAAACTCTTTATTGTCGAGTGCCAGCATCTGGATATCCGGCCTCAGCTCTCCCACCCCCCTGATGCCACCGCCGGCACAGCGTTCGATTTCTTCTATGGCAGCCCCCATAGACAGGGGTTGGACACTGCAAAAACCGACCAGCCTATCCGGATATCTGTTAACTGCTTCCAGAATATAGTCGTTGGTCTCGACACAGAGTTCATGGGTTGTCCAGCCTATGTTCTGCACGACTGAAATATCCACCTTCGACTCATCCATGCTGGCAATCAATTCTTCTGCGGTGATGAGCTTTGCCCTGGGATTCTCATAAAGCACAGCGAAACAGGGGTCGCTCTCCACGTAGCGCCGGCGCTCGTTTATTATTCTCGGTGGGAAAATATGGGTGTGAAAATCGATAATCATAGTTGAGATGATAATAACAGAACGGGGATTGAATCACAATCCCCGTTTTAACAACCTTTTCGAATCAGTCCTGTTAAGCCTGCCTTAACATCCGTATTATCTCGCCAAGCTTCGGGGTTTTGCCGTACATCAGCAAAAATGTACGGAATATCTTTCCAGCAATAAATATAGAGCCTGCTATGGTTAAAATCATCAGGGCGATGCTGGTTAATATCTGCCATGTCGGAATATCGCCGACCCCCATGCGCATGATTACAGTCAGGGGGGCAGTTAATGGGAAAAGGGTGAGAAACTGTGAAATTCCACTATTCGGGAATTGCATAATGGTGGTTATGAAGAAAAATGGCACAACAGCCAATAGGGTAAATACGGTGGAGAGCTGTTGGCTTTCGCGGGCGGTACCGCCTATGGAGCCGGCGCCGGCCATAATTATCGCAAAGAGCAGGTATCCCAGTATGAAATATATCAGGCTTATAATCAAAAATTCGGTAGATATCGAAAGCGAACTCAGCATACCTCCGATTGAAGTAGATGCCATGTCGGCAAGGAATCTGGCTGAAATCAGCCATATTACAATCTGCAGAAGCCCTGCAGCTCCCAGTCCTAGTACTTTACCGGTGATGAGCTCCATAGGGGATACGGATGAAAGGAGTATTTCCATAACCCGGTTTTCCTTTTCCTCTCCCAACCCCTGTAATAAAAAGCCGGAGGATGTAAAGATGGACATGACCAGCAATATGCTGAAAATATACGGCACTATAAAAGAGGTGAGTCCTCCCTGTTGCTCTGCTACCTGCCCATCGGGGGTCAATGTAATACTGCTGAGGTAGAAGGGGGAGGTTACTCTTTCTATAATGCTATCATCGACCTGCCCTATCAGGATGTTGCTGATAAGGAATCTTTCAATTACGGAATACACCTCGCTGGATACATCCAGTTCCCTTTCAAGGGTATATCTGGCGATATTCCCTGTACTCAAATAATCCTGAGGGATTACGATGTACTGGCTTATTTCACCATTGGCCAAATCTTCGAATGCTTTTGTCTGGTCTTCCTCGGGGACCAGTATTATATTGCCGTATGCGAGGTTGCTGTCGAATATCCCCACTTCATCCACATACCCGATTTTAATTTCTTCGGAAGGGGTTTCTTCGCTGATTCCCTGTATGATATGAAAACCGCCTATCACGATCAGTCCCAAAAGAGGGAAAGCTATGGTCATTATAATAAAGGATTTTCTTTTTACAGTAGTCAAAAATTCATATTTAAATATGGTTTTTATTTTATTCATTGCCGTCTCCGTTTTTGCCTGCGATGCGGATGAATATCTCAGTAAGGCTGGGAGTTCCTATTTCGAAGCGGGTAACCATAATCCTTTTCTCTACCAGTTGCTGCAGTATATCCTGCGGAGAGGTTTTTTCATCGAGGAAAAACTCAGTATAGTCCTCCTTCTGGCGGCTGCCGGTAACTCCTTTCAAAGTGCCGATATCACCCTTATATTTAATAAATACGGAGTTATCGCGATATTTCTGTTTTATCTCCTCCAGGTTCCCATATAAAACCCTGGTTCCCCGGTTAATCATGAACAATCTGTCGCAGAGCTCCTCCACCTGATTCATCTGGTGGGTGCTGAAAATAATGGATTTCCCATGACCCTTTAAATCCCTTATCAGCCCTTTTAACAGTTCCGTATTCACCGGGTCAAGGCCTGAGAACGGTTCGTCCAGTATTACCAGCTCAGGGTCATGGATAATTGTTACCAGAAACTGGATGAGCTGCCCCATACCCCGGCTCATTTCATCGATTTTCTTGTTTTTGTGAGGCAGCAATCCCACCAGCTTGAGCATTTCTTCTATACGTGTATCATCTACCCGGGCGCCTTTGAGGGACGACATATATCTCAATGTGTCCATCACGGTTTGTTTTTTATACAATCCCCTTTCTTCAGGGAGATAACCGATTTTATTCTTGGTGTCTTCTTTGAACTTCTCACCCAGAATGTATACCTCTCCCGAATCCGGTTTGATGATATCCATCATCATGCGGATGGTGGTGGTCTTTCCGGCGCCGTTCGGCCCTATAAGACCGAAGATCTCCCCCTTTTCAACGGTAAAAGATACATCCGAAACCACCGTTTTTTCCCCGTAGGTCTTATAGATATTATTTACCCGAACGGCAGTAGCCGATGCTGTTTTATTACTTTGCATAGTCATATTCATATTATCGAACAGCCGGGCAGTTAACCCGCATCTTCGGTTTTAGTTTCAGGTTGCTCCTCTGCCTTTGCTTCTTCAGCCTTAGGCGCAGCAGCTTGTGGTTCTTCGACTACCTTTATCCTGCTCACCCTGACAACTATCTGGTCGGGGTCGGCTGTCGTAGAAACATCTTCCGGGAGCTTGATATTCCTGACATGGATGGCATCTCCCGCTTCCTTAAGGCTGCTGATATCGACCTCGATATGAGGCGGTATCTTATCCGGGAAAGCCTCGATTTCGATGTGGGTCAACTGGTGTTCTATCATATTTATCTTGGACTTGCTTGCCGGTGAATCCCCTACGAAGATGATGGGTATCTCGGCAGTCATCTTCTCTGACTTATTTACCTGATAGAAATCCACATGCACGAGCTGCCCGCTGAGTGCATCGCGCTGGATTTCACGGACAAAAACGCTTCTGGGTTGTTTTTCCTTTTCTATCTCAATATCGATCAGTCTGGTAGCGCCCTCGTGGGCAATAACCTTTTTGAGTTCGCTGCTGTCGCACTGCAGCGCCAGCGATTCTATGCCATTCCCGAATAAATGTATCGGGGTGATTCCCTGCTTGCGCAGAGCGGCTGTCTTTTTACCGAAAATCTCTCTTTTATATGCTTTTAGCTTCAGATTTCCCATTTTTCTCCTCTTCTAATATGTTTTAACATTGTTGTTGATAAATATTGCAATCAATTAAAACAGGAATTGACCTAAAAAGCAACAGACCGTAGTTAAAAAACGCAAACATTATGTAATATTTAATAGCAGGTAAGAGAATCAGATTAATAATAAATAATTCTGTCAGTATCCTGTCAAGTGGTTGTCATAAGGGTCATTGTCCATTCCGGCTGATGGATATTATATTCCCCTTTTGGTAGATTTCTAAATAAGATGCCAGTTCTTGTATCCCTGCTGGATTATCTGGAGGTATTCAGGGGATGGTCTGGATTCATCTATCTTAATCTGCCCCTTTCGGATATAGGTGACAGCTTCTGTTGCGTCGCCGTCCTCATTATTGACGATGACCCTGATTCGCTCGAAGTTACCCGAGCAGTCTTCTGATTTATCCAGCCGCCCCCATTCCGCATCCGGGACATCATATATGGCTCCCAGAACCTTATCTCCTGTCGAGCGTTGAATGGTGGCAACACCGCCATGCCACTGTCTTGTCCACCCTGTGAAAAGTAGCCTGTAATTGTGCAGGGTGGCGATATAGAGAGGTCGGCTTTGTGGGCAGGCTTCCGCCATTTTTTTCTTATTTAAATTGAGGCTGTAAGCGAAATAATACATAATCTGATTTTATTCCCTGCCTGATTTAATAATACCTGGCCCTGGTTGGGGTTGGGTTCTTAACATATCTTCTTATAATTATACTGCCCTTGCCATAGTATCAAGATATGCAATGCGCATATAGTTTACCATTTAAGTATCTTCGGAGGCTATGGAAGTTTATTCTAAGGCATATAATATGGCCGCCGTTCCAAGGAGAATTAGCCATGTGCTGATGACATAAACGGCTTTCTTAGGCCACACCATGGCTATTATACCCATCAGAACACATACTATTCCAGCAATTATAATAATCGGCGGAGTTATTTCAAACATAGGCTGACCCCTTTATATGTCCGATTTAGTAATTAAGTACTGGATTATTATAATCATTTTGTATCGGTATGACCAGTGGGGTGCGAAAATAATTTGCCGATATTATACAGTTAATCAGCTTGTTCGAAATAAAATATTGATTGCAGATGCATACCTTGGACTTTCCTGACGTAATTCTCCGGTGGTGAGGTAGAGGGATGAGGTTTTCCCTCTGCATCTTTTGGTAAAGGCATCGACTTATCTTTATCTCAGGGCTGAAAGATACAAAGGCAAACGGAGTCCGAAACAGAGCGCTCCCACGACCTCAGATCAACGGAAGTCGATTCGAATGAAATTTGTTCCAGCATTTGTCGACAATCGAATTATTTCAGCATGAAGCTGTTATTCAGAATCTGTGTGCTGTATAAGAACAACACGTCCTGGCCCCCGGAAAAATCGATGTAATTACCCAGTAAATCGGTCGTTATATAGCGCAGGTCAACCAGTGTTATTTTTGAATACCCGCTAAGCAGCAGTGGGGCAATGCTGCTGCCGAACGAATCTCGGAACAATATCAACTCTCTATCGCTCTCTGCCGCCGGATTATCTATCGTCATTAGCGCTTTGGCTCCCGACAGGAAAACATCGTAAGGGTCGATTCCATTAAAAAGGTCTGTCATATAGACCTTACTTTCCGTCAAGGTTCCATAATCGAAAACAATGGCATTTTCCAGCATGGCGTTAGTCATGTAAAAAAGAGTATCCGGTGAAATGCTCAGGGCAGCCTGCCCGTACAGCGAGCCGTAAAAAGAGTGCAGTTCCTGTTTAGTGTACTTCAAATCCGATGCCTGATACCCGTTCCCCATCCCGGATAGAAGAATATCGGCAATATCGATTATTTTATCCTGGCTCCAGTGAATATCGGTACGGTAATAATCGTCGATAGTCAAATACGGAAATAAATCTATGTATTGCATATTCTGGACATTATTTTGCAGAATCTCCAGTAATCGGTCGTAGTCCATGGCAAGGTAGCCGAATTTTTCAGCCAGAAAATAGTTTTTATCAGGTATTACGGCATAGCTAACATTTAATTCTTGAAGATAGCGCTCGTAAACCTGGTTAAGTTTTTCTGCCGCATTCAATATCGCCTTTTCGTTCAGGGGATACTCTATTCTGTTGATATTCCCATCGACGATATATATGCCGTTATTATCTTTTTGATTCAACAGGTATAATCTGGTAAAGGCTTTCAACCCCCTGAACATATCACGGAAAACGAACTGGTCGAGGAAGTATTCTTCATATTCGTTAAAGAATTCGCCGCTCAATAATTTATCCGTCGAATACTCTGGCGGGGGCAGAAGCTTGCGTCGCTCGAAATAGGATAATTCACTATCCGGCTTTATGATGTTAATTAACATAAAACCGGAAGTAATGGCGACAAAGCAGCCGACCAGCACAATATTTGCAATGTTGTTATTCATCTGATAATCCTCGCTTTCGGTTAAAAACGAAAATATATAAAAGGGTTGAAAGAACCATCAATAAGATATCCTGTGACCATGAACAGTAATGCAATATTTAACACAGGCTTGATAGCATTTACTGCCTGCCCCCAGATCTTGTAACTTGCCAGCTTTTCTGCGACGTTTCTTAGAAGAGGAGTTGTCCCTATAGCTGCCAGTATAAATACCAGAGCGTAGCTCTTGAGATAATATACGGTTTCGGCGTTTGCAAACGGTATATCAAGCAGCCCGAACATCCCTTTAAGATTTGCTATCGCCTCACCCATGCCGTCGGCATTGAATATAACAAATCCGATAATTACCACTGCTAAAAGATAAAAATGCCCGAACGCAACCGGCAGCTTTAAAAACAGTTTTTTAAGGAAAAATTTTTCTAACACCAGAAACACGGCGAAGTATAAACCCCAGACTATAAAATTCCACTCCGCCCCATGCCAGAATCCGGTCAGAAACCACACTACAAGGATGTTCCTGAACCACTTTAGACGGCTGACGCGGCTCCCGCCAAGCGGAATATATATGTAATCCCTGAACCATGTCCCCAGAGATATATGCCACCTTCTCCAGAACTCGGACACACTTTTTGCAATGTATGGGTAATTGAAATTTTCCAAAAAATGAAATCCGAAGATACGTCCCAGACCAATAGCCATATCGCTGTAGCCCGAGAAATCAAAGTAAATCTGCAGTACGAAAGCGACTGCCGCAATCCAGAAGAATAATACGGTTTTTTCGTCTGCATTGTTAAATGCAACCCCGATCTCTCCGAGTGTATTGGCAAAAATCACCTTTTTAGATAATCCGATAATAAAGCGGTTGATTCCATACGCAACATCGGGTATGGAATGAGTTCGCTGATTCAGGCTGTTTTCTATTGTACTGTAGCGGACGATAGGCCCAGCAATAAGCTGGGGGAACATGGCAACGTAGGTAGCGAAGTTGACGAAGCTTTTCTGCACGCTTATCCGGCCGTAATACAAATCGATTGTATAGGAAAGAATCTGGAAGGTGTAAAAGCTGATTCCGATGGGAAGCAGCAGATTCAACGGCAAAATCGATATATCGAATATCTCATTGATGTTGTTGACGAAGAAGAGATGATATTTAAAAAACAGCAGCGCACCGGCGCTGAAAAATATCGAGGATATAAAAGCCGCCTTCTTATTCCTGTCGTTTTTAGCTTTGTCCATCCACAATCCGTGCAGGTATCCGGAAGTAATAGAGAACACCATCAGTATGGAGTAAATGGGCTCTCCATAGAAGTAAAAAAATAGACTTGCCAGCAGTAAAACCAGGTTTTTAAATCTGGAGGGTGTTAAGAAATAGAGTGCCAGTACTGCCGGCAAGAAATAGTACAAGAAGCTGATGCTCGAAAACAGCATGCCTGTCCCTTTAATCTACAGGTTTCATTTTAACGGTTATCCTTTCAGAGACAGGAACGCATCATAAAGCGCTTGTGTTTCATTATCACTCATCAGCAGAAAAATAACATCGCCGATATTATCCACTATGATATTGCTGGGGTCTACCCCTACACATATCCATTTCATCGGGTTAACGTTTTCCTTGATATCCGCCTTCATCTGCTCAATATCGGTTCCATCTTTGACTCGCACCAGACACAGCGAATACGCCGAGGGCATCATGACAGGTTCGGAAGCAATAGCGGCTTCGAATTCCAGCCCTTCTTTACCCAAATAATAGCTGACATTCTCGGCAGTAATTTCAGTGGTGTACAGTCCGTTTTCGACAAAATCACGGAATGACGCATCCACATCTGCGTTATCATATATTTGTTCCAGTATTTCCCCCAGGCTGCCTTCAAGATTCTTCTGGTCATTGTTTTCGGTCTGGCAGGCGGCCATTCCCAAACACAGGGTTAGCGATAGCAGTAGTAACAGTAATTTTTTCAATTTCGACTCCGTTTAAATATATATTTTATCTAAATCCCGGATTTTGATAATAACAACTTATATAACGAAAATTTTCGCTATTGGTTAGTGGATAAAGATATAAGCTGTCTTTTTAAGTTGAAATCTCCTTATCTGAAAGAAAATTGACATTATCTTTTAAGGTCGGTATAGTGTTGTTGAAATCCTATTTACTTGCTCATGCCGACCTGTCAGGTACAAATTATTGTGGGGTTTGGAGTAAATGAAAGTACACGAAGACCCAATTGAAATAGAAAATCTGACCAGGCTGAATGAGTATGGCCCCGATGACCTGTTTATTTGCTGCGCTAGCTTTGAGGACAGATGCCTGCAGGGTGCTGCTAAAGCTGGCTCCGGTTATCGAGTGCGTTTCAGTATTATCTTTGTAATCGAAGAGCCGTTTTATCAACAGATTGTGGAAAACAATATGTTGAAGCTGCAGGCCGATCTGGGGAAAAGAACATCGGAGGGAGTCTTCGTTATTCGCTGCCAGCGCGACAATCCCATTGAAGGCATCAATCAGCTCAAGACTATCTGGAGCCGTTGCCACCCTAAGGATTCCGACGATTCCTATATCACAATCGATATCAGCGGTTTTACCAAAATCTACCTGCTGGAATTATTGTATTTTCTTGTTGCGGAACAGAACCTCGGCATCCCTCGCATTATCCATACTACACAGAGCTATTCTCCCACCAAGCTTACGCGAGGAGTGGAGCAAATTTCCACGGTCCATAATTTTTTTGGTACTATTTCCTTTGAGAAACAGACGGTTCTGGTATTATTCCTGGGTTTTGAACCTGAGCGCTCTCTTACGGTATGGAAGCATTTCAATCCGGTTAGAACCATTGCATTAATCACCAATCCGCCGCGTAATCATAACGCCGAATATCTGGAATATGCCAGGAGCAACAACGCCTTCCTGTTAGCACAGCCGGGAGTGGAATTAAAGGATGTCCCTGCCGATGACCCACATGCTGCAAGAGATGTGCTCGAAGAGATATACCACGAAATCCGGGATTCCTTTAATATGGTCATAGGTCCTTTCGGCACCAAATCCCAGACAGTAGGTGTTTTCCTGTTCTGCCTGGAGCATCCGAGGGCTCAAGTAGTTTATTCATTCCCGGTAAACTATACGAAATCTTATCTGAAGCGCAGACCAGGGAAAACCCTTCTGCTGCCACTGGCTCCGGTGGTAAGAAGCTGATTTTTATCGGCGGCTTGTTCTGCACTCCCCACTGAAAGTACCAGGTGATGCCCGTTTGTACGTTAGAAGATAATATTTTTGTTTTTCAACCTGAAAATACTTGACATTATGCCTAGCTTTAGTTTATTCTAGCTACAAATTACCAGAAAGGGAGGTAAACCATGCAAGGTTATTGTATGAAGTGTCGCGCCAAGAAAGAAATGAAGAATGCCAAAGCGATAACCATGAAGAATGGCCGTCCGGCAACTCAGGGTGTATGCCCTGTTTGTGGCACGAAGATGTTCAAAATCGGTAAAGCCTAGCACTTTACCAGACAATCGGGAAAATACTGCAGGCTGGACTTATCATAAAGATCTGTCCAGCCTCGGTGTTTTTAAGGGGGCTTGACGACCCTTGACAAAAAATAGAAATGTCTATACACTTGTCAAGTGTTATGAGGAGAAAAGGGATGAACATCAACGAAGCTGCCCAGACCCTGGGGGTATCCACCAGGACCATCAGGCGTTATATAAAATCCGGGAAAATTCAGGCTGAGTTGATCTCTGGACACTTTGGAGAAGAATATCGCATTTTGAACCTGCCTTCTGACCTCGAACCGATAAAAGATGAACCTGTCGAATATCAAAAACCCGAGGAAATGCCTCCTCCCCCACCTGTAAATGGTCAGCAAGCCCTTATCCAGAGCATAGACCTTGTCAGGGAACTGCAGGAAAAGAACATGACAATGGCTGCACAACTGGGTATAGCCACGGAGCGTATCAGGAATCTAGAAAGCCAGCTTAAGCAGTTGAAGCTGTTGACAGCTCCCAAAGTTCCGTGGTGGAAGAAGTTGTTCGCTTCTGGCAAGAAAAAGAAATAATATCTGGCAGGCTATTGACATATTTTGTCCAGGGTTTCCTTTTATCTTGTGTAATAACCATCCAGCCCACTCTTTTTATACGAATTAGCCACTCCCCGGATATTGAGTTTCGAAAATCCTGAACGAAATTTCGATTTATCGGGACTTCATCTCGACACGTCGGGACCAGCAGTGACATTTTTATACTCCCCTAACACGAATACCCCTGCCGTCAGGTCGAGGTATGCAGAAATTCTTGTTCGTTCGAAGGTCGTACTGCTTAATACCCCGACCATAAGGTCGTGGGAAGTTTATTTCAGGCTTCTCCCCTTCTTTGATTTCGGAGAATGGGCAGGATTTGACAATGAGTAATTCCCTCGTTGAATTTATCGAAGGACGTCCCTGGAGTTATACAAGCTAACTTAACACAGTTGCTAAGAGCGGGATTTAATCCTGGTTACTATCTGTTTCACCTTCTGGTCGACAGGCTTCCTCTAACAGGTGCAGTAAAGGCCCCATGAACGGTTTAACCGTATGGCCTCTCATGAACCCGGTATTGCAAAGCCTCAAGAAGTATCTTCAGTATAACGGCCTGGAATTCGGGGTTGATAAAAGCATCCTTTGCTGTTGCCCTGTAATATCGTAAGAAGGCAAAAAACGAGAAATTGGGCATTATTTTGCAGGGGAATAATTTGGAATGGTGCCGGGGGAGGGGGTCGAACCCACAAGGATTACTCCGGCGGATTTTAAGTCCGCTGCGTCTGCCAATTCCGCCACCCCGGCGCCCAACAAGATATTTTATCCTCTTATAGATAAGGATTCAACTTTTTTAGCCTTTTTAGCTCGATATGCTATCATAATACTATGCGAAGATTTATGAACTATGCCAGTATGGTAATCGGAACCGCCGCAGCCGGAGTAGTATTCGGTATACTGGCGGCTTATTTGTTCTCGTGGTTGATGCAGGATGGGTATGATGGGTGGGGTGGGTTGATAGGTGCCATAGTGGGGATGGCATTCGGGTATCCGGTAGGTGTGTTCATCGGTATTGCAATATTTAAGAACCTGCTGCATTATAATGGCTCGCTGGTATCGGGTTTGATAGGGGTGGTTGTGGGGGGGGTGCTACCCTTTATCCTGGCGGAGCCTGCAGGGTTGAATAACTATGTGGGTTTGATGTGGGCATTTATCATATTAAGTTCTCCCCTGCTGGGAACGATAGGATTTAACCTGAGGAAAAAGGCAACTCCCACATTGCCGAAGGACTTCCCCGAAACCATTGACAGGGGCGGACAGCCTTAGACAATCCCATCGAATGTCGGTTTACTGATAGGACGCATTGCTGTTCTTTTCAGCCATACTCCCTCGATAATTGCAGCCAGACCTGGAATTATAGAAATCAGTATCTCGCCTATTAGGGTTTCTATTTGCCCATCTCTTATCCTGAAGGGGAAGTATAAATAGATTTCGAAGAAGGAAGCGATGTAAAACAGCCCCGCTATTATGCTCACCAGCCAGAATTTATCGGGTTTGGAAAGTATGCCTCTGATTATCATAAAAACGATGCCTGGTATGCCCAGTATAATGGCAAACCAGTGGCCGAAATCGACACCAATTTCCCCTGGTTCTGCTGCCAACAGTTCCCATGAGCTATAAAAGGATATGATTGTTCCCAGTATGAACGTAACGATGCCAAACCATGCAATGAGCTTAAAGAAAGTATTCATTTATGTCCCCCCTTACCCCAGCCTTTGACATTATTGTCTAATCACTTATAACATGTGCGGTCTCCGATAGCTGATTTGTCTGTTCATCGGTTTTGTTAATACTCGCTTTGAGCTGAATAAGCCCCACGGTTATCACTCCGAAGCCGCAGGCCAGCAACATTAATGCCATGATGTGTAGAGTCCGGATATCGAAATATGCTATCTGCATCAGTCGTACGGCTATGAATGCTGAGCTAACCGAAATAATCAATCCCAGAAACACGTGAATCATAGCGTATCTGGTATGAGCTTTCCATTGGAGTATCCCGCAGGTTATTATCGCCAGCCCGAGAATTACCAGGGCAACTTCAGATACAGAGCTTTGAGGGATAAAATCGATTAATCTTCCCCCTGATGACGTGACTTCTTTTTCAATTAACATAAAGAAACAGGGAGGTATAGTTAATAATCCGAATGTTATTTGCAGAATATTCAATGCCATTTTTACATACTCCTTTAGCTTTCTTTGCTTTCATTCCGTAAGTATGCCCATTTCCGGTAGCGCAGAGTCCCGAAGTACAGGAAAAACGCTCCAGAAGATAGCGCTGCACTTAACATAATATAATTGGAAAGAGAGTAAACGGGGTACATGCCTGCGGCATTATAGACATAAAACTTTACGAGAATGTTAAGTGCGAATAAGAGCGAAACAATTCCCAGGGTTATCAAGCTGCAGCCTGTCTTTCCCTGCTGGAATGACCAGATTATCCCCCCGATAAGGGTGTAGTATCCCAGGAACTGGGATGAAAGAGCGTATTCCAGTACTCCGCCCATGCCGAGCAAGTTAAGAGGCATGGTGGCTATTAACAGATGTAACCCTCCAAGCACCATAACGCTTGTCCAGAACCGGTGGGTTTTTATCCAGTTTATAATACTGCTGTAGTTCGGAGCATTCATGATATTCTCTCCTTTGCCTGTTTTAATGCCTTTATATAGTAAAACGCAATTTTGAGGATTTAGTTGCATCTGCTTATTGTTTTGTGGGGATTATATCATTAAATTATTGACAAAAAGTTGCATGACCTGTAGTTATGATGAAAATATTTGGGGGGAATAGTGCTTTTCGGGTCTACGGAAGCTTTTATTCAAGCATAAGCGAAAGGCCTTAAAAATAATACCCGGAAGCAGTTGGCTGCTGTAAGAGCATATTCTAGTGTTATGTAAAGAGATGTTCGGAGGTGTAAAAATGGTGCGGGGTTATAATTATAAAAGAAAATTTTACAATAACTATGGGATGTCAAGGGTTATGTCCAGGGTTAAGTCCGGGGTGAGATTAAACTATAAGAACTGGAGGCGACGAGCGGATTTGAACCGCTGAATGGGGGTTTTGCAGACCCCTGCCT
>CAZJVO010000030.1:0-15768 GCA_964549815.1 uncultured Dehalococcoidales bacterium
GGAAATCCAGTCAATCTATCCGAAAGAAGCGCACACTACGCGGTCTATGCCCCTTAAATCGGGTATGACCTCTATATTATTAACGGAAGATATTTCTTCAAGAAGATTAACAACAGCATCTTTTTGCCCCAGCCCAATTTCCAGCAGCAGGTGTCCATCCGGATAAATTTTATCTGCCGCCTGCCGGCATAGAAGTCTTATTATATCTAACCCATCCTCGCCACCGTCAAGTGCCAGCATGGGTTCGTGAGAGTTAATGGGTATCTCTCCCCTTTTGACATATGGGAGATTGGCAGCTATGATATTCGCTTTCTGTGGCAGTGGGTCCAGCAGATTCCCGCATAACAACGTTATTCTGTCCTGTACATTGTGTTTGTGGCAATTGATATCAGCAACTTTTAGTGCATCGAAGGAGATATCTGTCGCAAAAACACTGGCAGTTACAAGGTTAACTGCCAGACTGACAGCAATGGCTGCACTTCCAGTTCCGATATCAGCAATAACGGGGCGTTCATATAATCTTCCCAGTGAAATTGCTTTATCTACTAGATGTTCTGTTTCGGGGCGGGGGATGAGTACATCTTTGTTTACATAAAAATCCAGCCCATAAAATTCTCTACTGCCTGTTATATAGGCAGCCGGTTCGCCGCTCAGCCGGCGCTCAAGGATAAATTGAAGAATGTTCTGCTTATCGGGCGATAATTCCTCCTTCATATTCTGATACAGCTGGACCCGGTTGTAATTCAACACCTGCCTTATGAGCAGTTCGCTTTCCATCGGAGCATCCTCTATATTATTGGAAGCAAGAATGTCACGGGTTCGATATAGCACCTCCCTGAGAATCATTCCAGTTGCGCCTCTAAGAGCTTGGTTTGTTCATCCGTGGCAAGTGAATCTAGCAGTTCATCGAGATTTCCTTCCATAATATGCGGCAGATTGCGAAGTGTAATCCCTCCGCGATGGTCGGTTATTCTGTCCTGCGGGAAGTTGTACGTTCGGATTTTTTCTACGCGCTCAGCAGTACCAACCTGTGAACGGCGTTCTTCCACGATATTGCCTTCCTGCTTGCGTTGTTCTATATCGAGGAGCCTGGCTCTCAGAACAGACATCGCCTTCATCTTATTTTTAAGTTGTGAACGCTCGTCCTGACAGGTAACCACCATCCCGGTTGGTATATGGGTAATTCGCACTGCCGTCGCCACTTTGTTTACGTTCTGCCCGCCGGCACCGCCGCTGTGAAAGATATCTATTCTGAGGTCGTTCTGGTTAATATTGACTTCGACTTCATCGGCTACCGGCAGAACTGCCACTGTGGCTGTAGAGGTATGTATTCTGCCAGAAGCTTCAGTGGTAGGCACTCTCTGTACTCGGTGAACCCCCCTCTCATATTTCAGGCGGCTGAAGGCACCCTTACCCCTGATTTCGAATACAACTTCGCGTATACCACCACCGATCTCGTTGATATCAATAACATCGGTAGACCACCCTTTCATCTGGGCATAGCGCGTGTACATGCGAAAAAGGTCGGCGGCAAATAGTCCTGCCTCCTCACCGCCGGTGCCCGCCCTTATTTCCATGATGATATCTTTCTCATCATTGACATCTTTCGGAAGTAGCGCTATTTTTAATTCCTGATATTGCTCTTCCACTTTCACTTCGAGATTCTCTATTTCCTGTTTAACCAT
This sequence comes from uncultured Dehalococcoidales bacterium, assembly GCA_964549815.1. Lineage (GTDB taxonomy): Bacteria > Chloroflexota > Dehalococcoidia > Dehalococcoidales > UBA5627 > UBA5627. The sequence continues at coordinate 1,686 of CAZJVO010000030.1, forward strand.
TGCTAACATATCTTCATCGAGGTTGTCATCGAGCATGGCTCTGGTATCATCGAGAGTTTTAACGGTTTTCTTGTATTGCCTGTAGAGAGCAACCAGCTCTTCTAATTGGGCTCTTTCCTGCGCCAGTTCCTGGAGTTTTTTGGGGTTTGAAATCGCTTCCTCTGAAGCCATTTCTTCCTCAAGTTCGATATACTGCTGTTCAATTTTAGCAAGACGTTCTAACATATATTATATTTTTTCCTCTGAACGATTTTATAAAAATATTATAACACGACGAATACAATGCCTGTTCAGAGCATTGCATAGTGGATTTGAGTTTATTTAATATGAGGCTGCTACAGCATAAATTTATTAACAGACTATAGTATTTGGAGCAATAAGCCTTCCTGCTTCAATATGCTTCCCGTAACCTACTATTGTATTATTTCCCAGAACTGCCTGCTCGATAAAACTTCCCGAGCCGATATGGCTGTTGTTGGCAATAATGGTGTGCTTGATTCGTGCAAAAGGCTCGATATGTACGCAATTCCATATAATAGCATCGTCGACAACGGCAGAATTGGATATCTGACAACTGGAACCGATAACCGCCGGGCCAATTATTTTAACATCTTCCCCTATAATACAATGGTCGCCTATAACTACTGGAGGTATTATCTTGGCTGACGGGTGTATTATACAATGTACACCCGTAATAACTTTTTTTCTGCCGTTGTTGAAATGGAACTGGTTGCTTTTATTGTTAAGCAGGTCATAATGGAGCTGGAAATAATTCTCTGGCCTGCCTATATCTATCCAGTAACAATCGGAAGGATAAGCAAAGACCTCTTTCTTTTCTCTTAACAATAGTGGGAATACATCTCTCTCAAAACTGCAGTTGGTTTGTGGGGGGATGAGGGACATAACCTCCGGTTCGAGTATATAGGTACCTGCATTTATCATATTGGTGGTTATCTCATCTGGGTTTGGTTTCTCCAGAAAGCGTAAAATCCTGTTATGGTCATCGGTCTCCACGAGCCCATAGCTCGTGGGGTCTTCTACAGGAGTGAGGGCAATGGTCAGCATAGCTTTATTTCGCTTGTGTTGCTCCATCATATCGGTTAAATCCAGGTCGGTAAAGATGTCCCCATTGAATACAAGTGTGGGTTCATCTATAAACCCACCGACATTCTTGACGGCTCCGGCTGTTCCCAGTGGGGTGTCTTCGACTGTATAAGAAAGCCTGACATCGAAACGGCTGCCGTCTCCGAAATAATCCTTAATAGGCTGGGCTAAATAGCTTACCGCCAGGGCGATATCAGTAACTTTATGCGCTTTCAGACGTTTAATAAAGTATTCAAGGAATGGGATATTAAGCACTGGGACCATGGATTTAGGTGTGTTGATGGTTAAGGGCCTTAATCTGGTACCGAAACCGCCGCTTAAAATCACTGCTTTCATTATTTGTTATTCCCCCCTTGCAGAGTATGGATTATTTACTATACTTAAACGAATATAGTATATAATATTTAGATGTAATTTTGAAAGAACGTTAATTGCACTGTATCGGCTTTAAGGCTTATAATGACTGCATTATCATAATACTGGATTTAGTGATGATAATTGCGGGCATATGAAGCTTATTAAATACATAATAAGAGGGAGAAAACGCTATATTGAATAAGAAGACTCCGGAAAAACAGCAAATATCACATGTAACCAGGGAAAAGAAGAAAAAGAACTTTCTGGGGATAATTAAGTTCGCTATTTATACGGTCATTGCTGTTGTAGTTGGGCTGGTAGGAGCCGGGATGTACGAGTGGTATAAGGACGACTATCAACCGATGCATGAAATCGTTGTCGATGTAAACGGCACCCAGTTCGATATGGAATACTATATTGATATGCTTACTTATGTATCAGGCGATTATTATCAATATGCTGCTTATTTTACTTCTTATGCATTGCAGTACATTGAGTATTATGAGCTTATCAGGCAGGGAGCAGAGGAACTGGGCATCACCGTAACCGAGGATGAAATTACAGCCGAAATAAAAGAGAATGAATACGAAAATACGCAGGCTTCTCGTGATATGGTAAGGGCAAGCCTGCTTATACCCAAACTGGAAGAGTATTTCGGCTCGCAGATAGTTACCCCCGTCGAGCACTGGCATGTTCTGGCTATGTTCCTCGAGAGTGAAGCACAGGTTGAAGAAGTAAAGGGCAGAATTGCCAGCGGTGAATCGTTCAGTGATATCGCTGCCGAGCTTTCGCTGGACACGACCACCCAGAAGGCAGGTGGAGACCTTGGCTGGCTACCGGAGGGGGTTATCGATGATATTCTGTCGGACTCTGCTTTAACCGATGAGCTTATTTCGGCGGCAGAGGTCGGTGTATTAAACTCTGTCGAAGATGCGGAGAAATCTAAGAGCGTGGGATACTGGATATTAAAGCTCGTTGAAGAACCGGTAACCACGACCTCCACTGTTACGGCGACAACTACTACAACTACGGATACGGTGACCGAAACGACGACTGCCAAAGTAAAAGCTATACTTGTAGGGAGCCAGGCTGAGGCTGAAGAGGTATTGGCATTGTTGAATGCGGGAGGAGATTTCGATACTATTGCAGAGGAGTACTCTCAGATATGGGATGAAGATGACGGATGTGTGCTTGAAGTAGAAGAGGGCGATTATTCCGATGTTTTCGATGCCTATGTTTTCGGCGAAGATACAGTAGTAGATGACATCAGCGAAATCATTCGTGATACCGAAAAAGAGACAACCGGCGGCTACTGGTTATATAAAGTAACGGAAATCGGCGTTCAGGATATATCCGATGATAATATGAAATATCTGGTCGAAGATGCCCTGGATGAATGGGTGGCGTCATTCGATTACGATACGGTGACGGAATATATTACCGATGATATGAAGGCCTTTGCGGTAGAGAAGGTAACTGGTTCATAGCTATTTGTAAATGCCAGATACAACAGGGGTAATGATTATGGAGAAAAAAAGTGTGGGGGTCGGCTTAATGGGGTTCGGCGTAATCGGCAGCCAGGTAGCCCGCGTTTTACTGGACAGGGCAGACCACATATCGGAGCAAGCCGGCTGTCCGGTCATTCTACGTAAAATAAAAGTTATTCAGCCAGATTTAAGCAATCCTAAAGCACAGGCGATAGATACCAGTCTTTTTACTACCGACGATGATGAATTCTTCAATACTCCGGATATGGATATTGTCATAGAAGTAATCGGCGGAGAAAAGCCAGCGCGCTCATATCAGGAGCGGGCTATCAAAGCAGGCAAGCATGTGGTTACCGCTAACAAGGAGGTTATCGCCAAGTTTGGGTCCGAATTGATGCAGTTGGCTAAACAGTACAACGTCAGCCTTAATTATGAAGCGGCTGTCGGAGGCGGCATACCCCTGATAGCTCCTTTACAGAAGGATCTGGTAGCCAATAACATAAATGGCATTTATGCTATCATAAATGGAACCACGAATTATATTCTTACCCGCATGTCTCGCGAAGATATCGATTTTGCTCCTGCCTTAGCTGAGGCTCAGAAACTGGGCTATGCCGAAGCCAATCCCAAAAACGATATCGAGGGTATAGATGCGGTTTATAAGCTGGCGATTATGGCCTCGCTGACTATGGAAACGCGGGTAAAACCGGAAGATATATTTTGCGAGGGGATTTCGAAATTGCAGAGCCGTGATTTTCGTTATGCCAGTGAACTGGGCTATGCCATTAAACTACTGGCGATCGCCAGGCACAGCAACGGCTTTGTAGAGGTTCATGTATACCCCGCATTTGTACCCGAAGAGAGCTTTTTGGCGAAGGTGGATGGTGTTTACAATGCGGTTCTGGTAGAGGGAGACCTCGTCGGTAAGGTTACCTTCTGGGGGGAGGGTGCTGGTGCCAAACCGACTTCCAGTGCGGTTGTTGCCAATGTGATACAGGCAGCCAGAAAGATTTCCTGCGGAGATACTTCACATAATTACTGGAAAATAAAGCCCGGTAAGAAGATCAAGCCTATGTCCGACATCGTTACCAGGTATTATATCCGAATGAATATAAATGATATAACGGGGGTGCTGGCGAGTATTGCCATGGTATTTGGCAACTGCAATATCAGTATATCGGCAGCCATCCAGAAGGAAAACGATGTAAAGTCAAAGACCGCGGAGATTGTTATAATGACTCACCCTGCCAGGGAAGAAGCTATGCAAAAAGCTATAAAGGAATTACAGAGTCTTCCTGTAGTCAAGAAAATCAATAATTTTATACGTGTTGAGGAATAAGATGCCAAAATCAGGTGTGTTGTTTCGATATAAAGATTATTTACCGATAACCTCGAAAACCCCGATGTTCTCTATAGGAGAAGGGGATACCCCGCTGGTAAGGTCGAAGAATCTTTACAGGGAAATCGGCTGTGCCGAGTTGTATTTCAAGCTGGAGGGGTGCAACCCCACCGGTTCCTTCAAGGATAGGGGGATGGTGGTTGCTATTGCCAAGTCGATTGAAGAGGGTAGCAAAGCAGTTATCTGCGCTTCCACTGGCAACACCAGCGCCTCGGCGGCGGCTTATGCAGCGGCGATGGGCTTGCGCTCTGTTATCATTATTCCCGAAGGCAAGATAGCCAGGGGCAAGCTGGCGCAGGCTATCGTTCACGGAGCTAAAATCGTGGCTATAGACGGTAATTTCGACCAGGCATTGAAGATTGTGCGAACCATTACCGATAAACATCCCATAGCTCTGGTAAACTCATTGAATCCCAACCGAATAGAAGGGCAGAAGACTGCCTCTTTCGAAATCATAGATGAATTGGGCGATGCCCCTGATTATCTTTTTATTCCTGTGGGCAATGCCGGCAACATCACTGCCTACTGGAAGGGTTTTGTGGAATACTACGATAGGAAAAAATCCACCAAAAAACCGAAGATGATGGGTTTTCAGGCGGAGGGAGCGGCTCCTATCGTTCACGGATATCCCATCGAAAAGCCGGAAACAATAGCTACCGCTATACGTATCGGCAATCCTGCAAGCTGGCAGAAGGCAACCAGAGCCCGTGATGAGTCGGGCGGCCTTATCGATATGGTTAGCGATGAGGAAATTCTCTTGGCTCAGAAGGCTATGGCGGCTAAGGAAGGCGTCTTCGGCGAACCTGCTTCGGCAGCCCCCTATGCCGGGCTTTTGAAAATGGTAAAAAGTGGCATGGATTTCTCCGGTAAGAAAATTGTCTGCGTTGTAACCGGGAACGGTCTCAAGGATGCTGATACGGCAATCAAGAACTCTGAACCATTCTTGCAGCTTCCTGCCGACCTGTCGGCTATCGAGAAAGCCCTGGGGTTTTAAAAATCAGGGTAGTTGAAGAACAGGTTTACGATGGGCACTGCATGATTACTGGCCAGGTGGTAGCGACTTATTTACAGGAAGGGGTTTTCTGGGCAGATGTGCCGCTGAATCTGGAAAGGGAAATTCCTGTGTTATGCATAGGCTGTGAGCAGTATCTTAATCTGTAGAAGGCTGATATGCGTACTCTGAGCAAGTTTATGCTGAAGAACTGAAGTTGTAATTTATGCCTAAAAGGCTTCCTTTGCAGGAAGCCCCGACCAGACGGGATTCATCATCCGGGCCGGGGAAATATTATTAGCATTGCCTGCCTGATTTCTCATCCCCGTGAGTTGGGATTCTATGATAAGCCTTATACGCAATTTTCTTGACAGTTTCTGAAAACAAGGGGTAGAATAGACTGGATTGACGATTGAAGAGGAGGTGTGTTTTTATGGTAGAGATGACGATTGACAGTGTGCGTATCGGTTTAATGAACCGCCAGATGGAATATCAATATGTGGTCCTTTTAAAAGAAAAAGCCGCGGAGAGATTTTTGCCTATTTTTATCGGGCCTGCCGAAGCTAAGGCAATACTTATCAAACTCAAAGGCGAAAATGTTCCCAGGCCTTTGACCCATGATTTGTTACAGAATATACTTGCTACATTAGGTGTTTCTGTAGATTCAGTTATTATAAACGACCTGAAAAGCGATGTTTTCTATGCTAAAATCATTCTGAATGTGGATGGGAGGCAGGAAGAAATTGATGCCCGTCCAAGTGACGCCCTTGCGCTGGCTATAAGAATGGAAACACCGATTTATGCGGATGAGTCTGTTCTTGAGAAGGCGGGAATTCCCCTGGATCAGGATAGCGAAACAGGTGAACCCATTCTGCAGAAAGAAGAATTTAACGATGTAGAAAACAAGGGCGGCAAAGTAAGCGAAGAGGAAATGAAGAGGCTCTCGGCTTTCCGTGAGTTTATCGATAACCTCGACCTGGACGATTTCGGAAAACACAAGTCGTAACTAAAATAATAAGAAAAGCAAGCCCCGATATATTATTTTCGGGGCTTTTTAATAATCTGCCACAATCGTAAGTGTGGGATATTATTTATCTCTTTTATCATGTAGCAAAGGCTGGTTTTGTAAGCCTATCCGGAAAAGATGCAGGGGAATCTTTTATTCCTCATTCTCGATTGCAGGGGGAGATAAGTTTAATTCAGATAAATAATTTTTCTGATTTTTCTATACTATTAAATATATGTATATGAAATGCCGTAGAGGAATAAACAGGGTTGATTTTGGCTTGACTTAATTAGTTGATTTTTGATATGCTTTTTGTCAGTCTATTGAAGGTCGGAAATGCATAAATGGCGTGCAGCCATGAAGTTCATAGGGGTGGGGTGGTATATCGGGCTTTCCATAGCGGGTGGAACGCTGGGTGGTTTATGGCTTGATAAGAAATTCGATACCAGGCCAGTTTTTGTTATATTGGGTTTAATTGCAGGTTTATTTGTTGCTTTTTATGGTGTTTATAGAATGATTATACCCCTTATAAAGAACCATAACGACAAGGAGAACAGCTAGTGGCAAAGAAGAAAGGCTGTTTAGGTTGTTCTTTCCCTGTTGTAATTGTTATTTGTCTTATACTATTAGCAATTGGTGTTGTTAGTTTCCTGAGTGGTTCTCTTGGCTCGGCATTATTCGGTGATATCGGGCTTCCTTCATGGCTTATAACGACTTCCCCTGAAGTTCATCTGCCGGCCAGTGTTATTTTTCATATAATGGGTTTCCCTGTCACCAATACCATTTTAATGGCGTGGCTGACAATTATCGTACTGGTACTTCTCTTCTATTTCGGCACTCGAAATATGAAGCTAATTCCCTCACGTTATCAGATGATGATAGAATGGATTATCAATTATCTTCTGGGTTTTTGTGAGGATATTGCCGGTGAAAAATATGGGCGCAAATTCTTTGCCATTGTTGCGACTATATTCCTTTTTGTTATAACCAATGCATGGCTAAGCTTGCTGCCGGGAGTCGGAAGCATAATGGTTACCGATGCGGAAGGAGAGCTGGTCCATTTATTCAGAGGGGTTAACACTGATATCAATTTCCCTCTTGCGCTTGCGCTGATATCATTTGTTTTTGTAGAGTACTGGGGTATTAAAACGCTCGGGGTTAAATATTTTAAGAAATTTGTTAATACCCAGAAATTTACATTTGCTTTGGGGCAATTGTTCAAGGGTAAGGTGAAATCAGGGCTCAGCGGGTTATTCTATGGCATTATAGATATCTTTATCGGTCTGATAGAGTTGTTGAGTGAACTTATGCGTATAATCAGTTTTACTTTCCGTCTTTTTGGTAATATGACGGGCGGTGAAATCCTGTTAATGATGATGATATTCCTGGCGCCCTTCCTGCTGGCGATACCCTTCTATGGGCTGGAATTGCTGGTCGGTTTCATACAGGCGTTGATATTCTCCGGTTTGACGCTGGTGTTTGCAAATGTTGCCGTTAATCCGGTGCATGCAGAAGAAGAGGCGCATTAATAAAAAAATGATAGGAAGCATAAAAAATAGATTTTAATTAAGGAGGCATTACATGGAGGCAGAAGCCGTAAAACTTTTAGCAGCAGGTTTATGTATGGGGTTGGGAGCTCTTGGGCCCGGTATCGGCATTGGTATTTTAGGTTATGGTGCCGTGCAGGCAGTAGCCAGAAATCCGGAGGCCAGGGGGCAGATTTTTACCAATATGTTATTTGCTATAGCTCTTGCTGAAGCAGTAGCCATTTATGCCCTGGTGGTTTCTATTATTCTGCTTTTTGTAGCTTAGTCCCACATAAGGGAAGGAGATACCGGTGGAAGGTTTAGGCATAAATTTATCTTTGTTGCTGGCGCAGATAGTTAACTTTGGGCTGCTTTTATTGCTCCTCTATATGTTTGCATATAAGCCAGTTATTAAAATGCTCGACCAGCGTTCTGCTATGATAAAGGAGAGTGTCGAGCAAAGCGAGTATATAAAGAAACAGGCAGAATTGGCAGAAAAGGAAACAGCGAGGTTAATAGCCGAAGCCAGCAAAGAAGGTCAAAGAATTATAGAGCAGGCTACGCAAATAGGTGAAGAGACTAAACAAAAAGCAAAGCAAGAGGCGAAAATAGAGGCTGAGAGATTGATTGCCAAAGCCAAGCTTGAAATCGAGAGGGAGCGAGACGAAATTATCAGTGAATTAAGAAGCGCTTTTGCAGATTTAACTATAATCGCTGCTGAAAAAGTCATTGACCGCTCTCTGGATAAAGAGCAGCATCGCCAGTTGATTGAAAAGGTGCTTGAGGAAAGCAGTATTTTCAGCAAAAATTAGTTTAGTTGTGGAGATATTGTGGCAAAGAAGTTTTCTGCCCGAAGATATGCGCAGGCGCTATTCGCTGTTGCGCTGGAAAAGAATAAATTAGATGAGTGGCTGGTTGAACTGGGAACTGTTACTCAGTTGAACCAGGATAAAACGGTTGCGGCTTATCTAAGTAATCCGGCTGTCAGTCTGAAGGAAAAGGAGACCATACTCTCAGCCGAGCTTTCCAAAATCGATGCTATAATTGTAAATCTTGTTTATTTGCTGTTATCCAGTGGCAAGTTGGATAAGCTACCTGCAGTGGTTGATGAATATAAGCGAATGGTGGACAGACATAAGGGCATTGAAAGAGCCGAAGTAGCTACGGCTGTTGCGCTGGATGATAAATCTCGGCAAAAAATTAGTACTCGATTGGGACAAATGCTGGGAAAGAAAGTAGTTATCGAGCCTGAAATTATTGAACCGGGGTTAATTGGTGGTATCTTGGTTAAAGTCGGTGGCAAGATGCTCGATGGTAGTACACGTAGTGCATTAAATATGTTAAAAAAAGAAATAAGCTAGTTATTTATATATAATAATTACCAAGTTGGACACAGGAGGTGGGTAATTTGGCTAAAGGGCAAGAGATAGTCTCTATCATCAAGCAGAGAATAGAGAATTTCGGAACCAGTATAAATCTGGTAGATGTGGGAACGGTTATCGAGGTCGGTGATGGGATTGCCAGAATATACGGTTTGGCCGGTGTAAAATATAATGAAATGCTGCAGTTCCCTGGCGATGTAATGGGTATTGCGCTTAATCTTGAGGAAGATAGCGTTTCTGCCATTTTACTTGGCGATGATACAGGTATTAAAGAAGGAGATGAGGTGCGTGCTACCGGTAAAATCGCTGAAGTTCCGGTTGGCAGTGCTCTTATCGGCAGGGTAGTTGACCCGCTGGGCAGGCCACTGGATGGTAAAGGCCCGATTAAAGCAAATCGTACTCGCCCCCTCGAAAGGGTAGCCCCTAATGTCGTTTCACGTAAATCGGTAAATACTCCAGTGCAAACCGGAATCAAGGCTATTGATAGCATGATACCTATCGGACGTGGTCAGAGAGAACTTATAATCGGTGACCGTTCTACGGGGAAAACTGCTATCGCTCTCGATACCATCATAAATCAAAAAGGCGGCGATTTAATCTGTATATATGTGGCAATTGGGCAAAAAGCATCCAAGGTTGCACAGGTTGTTGCCAACCTTGAGGCGCACGGAGCCATAGAACATACCATCGTTGTTGCCGCCAACTCCTCTGAATCAGCTGCTCTGCAGTATCTTGCACCATATGCAGGCTGTGCTATCGGCGAGGAATTTATGGAAGATGGTAAAGATGCTCTTATTGTATATGATGACCTTTCCAAACATGGATGGGCATATCGCCAGATATCTTTGTTGCTCAGGAGGCCGCCTGGCAGAGAGGCTTATCCTGGAGATGTATTCTATCTGCACAGCAGATTGCTGGAGAGAGCCGCAAGACTTTCCGATGAACTGGGTGGTGGTTCGCTGACAGCATTGCCTATCATCGAAACGCAGGCCGGTGATGTATCCGCCTATATCCCCACCAATGTAATCTCAATCACTGATGGGCAGATATATCTGGAACCTGACCTTTTCAATGCAGGTGTCAGGCCTGCACTTAACATAGGTATATCCGTATCTCGTGTGGGCAGTTCTGCTCAAACTAAGGCGATGAAGAAGGTTGCCGGTAAACTGAAAATGGCTATGGCACAATACCGGGAGCTGGCAGCTTTTGCACAATTCGGCACATCCGAACTCGATAAAGCCACGAAGGCACAGATCGACCGTGGACAGAGAATTACCGAGGTTCTTAAACAGCCCCAATTCGAGCCGATGCCTGTAGAAAATCAGGTTATAATTCTTTATGCGACTTTAAATGGTTATCTGGATGACATACCGCTAAATAAAGTTATCGATTTTGAACGCAAACTCCTTGCTTCTGTAAGAACGACCCATCCCGAACTGGTTAAAAAGTTAGCTGAGAAAAAAGACTTTGATAACAATATGGAAGCTGAGATGAAAGAGGCTATTGCAGAATTCAAGAAAGGTTACAGTTATATCTAGGAGTTGGATTAATATAAATGGCTAATATTCGTTTAATAAGGCGCCGTATAAAGGGCGTTAAGAACACAGCCAAGATAACAAAGGCTATGGAAATGATAGCTGCCTCAAAAATGAGGAAAGCGCAGGAGCGTGGTCTGGCTGGGCGTCCTTATGCTGAAAAAATTACCCATGTTATTTCTGATTTGATGGCGGTTTCATCCGGGCAGCCTTTGCATCCGTGTCTGACTCGCAGAGACGAGGTTAAAAAGATTACCATAATACATATTACGCCTGACAGAGGTCTTGCCGGTGGTCTGGTTGGGAATGTCAATCGTAAAACTGCCAAATTTGTTTTAGAAAAGAGTGTAGATACTAAAATAATAGCCGTGGGGCGGAAAGGGCTAGATTTTCTGCGCAGAACAGGGCAGCATATCGAGGCTGAATTTACAGGCCTGGGCGATTACCCTGATTTATTGGCGACCCTGCCTATTTCGCACATTGTGCTTGATGAATATCCCAGTGGTAATACCGATGAGGTATATATATCCTATACTAAATTTAAAAACACCATGGTACAGGAAGCAATTATTGAAAAGCTGCTGCCTGTCGAGCCTGCTGTCATACCGGCTACAGAAAACGTCGAATATATTTATGAGCCCAATCCAGGTGCTGTTCTGGATGGCCTTATACCCCGATTCGTCGAGATGCAGGTATACCATGCTATTTTGGAAGCGATTGCCAGTGAGCAGTCTGCTAGAATGGTGGCTATGCGTAATGCTACGCAAAATGCCCAAGATCTAATTGAAGATTTAACGCTGGCTTATAATAAAGTACGTCAGGAAATGATAACCAATGAGTTGCTCGATATTACCGGCGGAACCGCAGCTCTTGAGTAGGAGGATGTAATGGCAAAAGGAAAAGTTATTCAGGTTATAGGTTCGGTAGTTGATATTGAATTTCCGCCAGATGGACTACCGGCTATCTTTAATGCTGTTGAAATTAAAACCGATAATAACCGGTTTATCCTGGAAGTTCAAAGTCACCTGGGAAATAACTGGGTAAGATGTTTATCATTCACCCCCACGGACGGCCTTGCCCGGGGTGTTGAGGCTGTCGATACCGGTGCTCCGATAAGTGTCCCCGTCGGTAGAGCCTGCCTGGGGCGGTTATTCGATGTTACCGGACAATCACTGGATAATCTTGGCGAAGTCAAGAGTGAGGAGAAGTGGCAGATTCATCGTAAACCCCCTGCATTTGAAGAACAGGAGACGACCTCGCAAATGCTTGAAACTGGTATCAAGGTTATTGACCTCATTACTCCTTTTGCCAGAGGTGGTAAGATTGGGGCTTATGGCGGCGCTGGTGTGGGTAAAACAGTTATCATTCAGGAACTTATTCGCAATATTGCCAGCGAACACGGTGGCTTTTCTGTCTTTGCTGGTGTAGGTGAAAGGTCGCGTGAAGGAAACGACCTCTGGAAAGAAATGGCAGAATCTGGAGTACTCAACAAAACCGTCATGGTTTTTGGACAAATGAATGAACTCCCCGCTGTTCGTATGCGTGTTGCCCTTACGGGTCTTACGATGGCGGAGTATTTCCGTGATGTCGAGAAGCAGGACGTTCTGATGTTTATCGATAACATCTATCGTTATACTTTGGCTGGTATGGAAGTATCGGCGTTGCTGGGTCGTATGCCCTCTGCAGTGGGTTATCAGCCGACGCTGGCTACGGAAATGGGCGACCTTCAGGAAAGAATTACCTCGACTAAACAGGGTTCCATAACCTCATTTCAGGCAATATATGTGCCTGCCGATGACTATACCGATCCGGGTGTCGTAGCTACTTTCGGGCATCTGGATGCTGTTCTGGCACTGGAAAGGTCCTTGGCAGAGCAATCTCTGTATCCGGCTGTAGACCCTCTGTCCTCGAATTCCAGAATTTTGGCCCCGGAGGTGGTTGGTGAAGAGCATTATAATGTAGCTCGCGAAGTACAAAAAGTTTTGCAGAAATATAAGGATTTACAGGATGTTATCGCTATTCTGGGTATGGAAGAGTTGAGCGAAGACGATAAAGTTACTGTGTATCGAGCACGTAAGATTCAGCGGTTCCTGACTCAGCCGTTCTATGTATCCGAAGTGTTCACCGGGCGTCCCGGGAAATATGTCCCTGTTGCCGAAACAGTAAGGGGGTTCAGAGAAATTCTTGATGGCAAACATGATGCCTTGCCCGAACAGGCTTTTTATATGGCTGGTACTATAGACGATGTCATCGAAGCAGCTAAAGAGTTAGCATAGTAGATAGAAGCGGGGGCTTAAAAATGGCTACAATCAAATTGGATATAGTTACTGCTGAACGGTTGGTGTATTCCGATGATGTCGATATAGTAATTGCACCCGGCATCGAGGGTGAACTGGGCATCTTACCGCGGCATGCACCACTGATGACCATGCTACAGCCTGGGGAATTAATTGCACGGAAAGGCAAAGAGGAATACTCCCTGGCTATATCAGGGGGCTTTCTTGAGGTGCGCCCCGATAGAATCATCATTCTTGCCGATTCTGCCGAAAGGGCAGAGGAAATAGATATTGCCAGAGCTGAAGAAGCAAAGAAGCGTGCTGAAAAGCTTATGGCGGAAAAATACACACAGGGAATCGATGTCGGCAAAGCCGAGGCAGCTTTACGGCGCTCGCTGGTAAGAATCAAAGTTGCTGAAAAACGAAGGAAGAGGACCCCAGGTCTTTAAACTGCAACATATGGCGCAAATAAACTCTCTGACCTTATTAAGAGATGAGTCTATTCCAAACTTTGTTTGCCCTCCATCTCTCTTCACTGCAGCATAGATAACTTCATACTTCGGAAAGAGGTAGTGAATTCCTCATCTCTCGACCTTATAGCTGGGGTATTAAGTTTGGTAAAAGAAAAAGGATGGGTTTTATCCCATCCTTTTTCTTGATTAACTTTTAGCTAATTCGTAAATCATCCTATCGGCTTAATATAAGTCTCAAATTACAAATGTTAAAATATGGATTGAGGAATTAGTTTCTAAATTATATCAAGTGTAGCTCTGGTCCCAGCTTTGGCAGCTTTTACCCTGATCAAAGTCCTTATTGCCTGAGCTATCCTTCCCTGTTTTCCGATTATTCTACCTTTGTCTTCATCGGCAACCTTTAATTTGAGAGTAATTCCATCCTCTCCCTCTTCCTCCGTAACAACCACAGCATCCGGTGAGTTAACGAGAGATTTTGCGATGTATTCTACCAGTTCCTTCATGATTTCTCCTTTGTCGCCTTAAACTTATCTAAAATACCTGCTTT
>CAZJVO010000031.1:0-1817 GCA_964549815.1 uncultured Dehalococcoidales bacterium
GCTTCTATCAAAACCTCGGTAAAAATCTCTCTGCGGGTTGCTCCCAGTACACGCAGCGAACCCAGAAGCCCTCTGCGCTGGAGCACCGAGAAGGTCATTGTATTGTATATCAAGAACATACCGACCAGGAGAGCCAGCATGCTCATCGCCGTAAGATTGGTCTGAAAGGCACTGGTCATCTTGAGAGTGGACTCATTGCTGGCGGCTGTTGAATTCAGCGTTATTCCCTCGGGCAGCCATTTTTCTAAAGCCTCGACTGTATCCTCGTCATCTTCGGGAATAATCAGGCTGATATTATCTATCACACCTGTTTTACCCAGCAGTTCCTGTGCGGTTGAGATATCGGCAACCAGCATGCCGTCGAGCGATGAGCCTTTTTCTGCCCCCACATAACCGATAACCTTTATTTCCCTTTCTATACCTGCAATAGAAATGGCTATCGTATCACCTGTGCCGATATCCATTCTCTCTGCCATAACACGAGGAATGAGAACCGTATTCGGTTCCACCAGCAGGCTGAGCGCAGAGGTATCGAAGGTACCGCTCATTTCATCGGTCATATATGAACTGGAGAAGATATCCAGCCCCATAAGCTGGATAGTTTCCCGGTTAAGTTTTACGTATCCCTCGACCACCGGCGAGGCTTCGAGCTCAGGGAAGGCCATTTTTAACTCCAGGTAGAAATCCTCATCTATTCCCAGCGGGCTGCCGATAATCTGGTGGGTAGCTGTACCTGTAAGGTTTTCCACCGAAAGCTCGAAGGCCTTCTGCGAACTGGTGTTGGCTATATCTATAGATACGACAACGGCAACGCCGATAGATACGCCGATAATCGAAAGCAGGATTACCCAGGGGTGTTTGAAAAAATACTTCCAGATAGAACGCGAGAGTATAGGGGTTACCATGCGATTTCCTTGTTGTGCTTTTTGAGAGTTCCTTCTTCCAGAAGCAATAGCCTGTCGGCGAATTTGGCAACCTCCTTGCTATGGGTGACCATTATCAGGTTTTTATTTTTCTGGCGTATCAGCCTGTCCATGATATTCAGGATGTTATTGCCGGTATCTTTATCCACGTTGCCGGTGGGTTCGTCGGCCAGTATGATGAGCGGGTCGTGCACCAGCGCCCGGATGATGGCGATGCGCTGCTGTTCACCACCGGAGAGTTTATCGGGGTAATCGTACCTGCGGTCGAAGAGGCCGACCTCGTTCAATAACTCCATTGCGAATTCCTTGCTATCCATTCCGTTGAGTTCGAGCGGCAGCAGGATATTTTCCATAACCGTCAGGGTTGGAATCAGGTTGAAGAACTGAAAGACGAATCCGATATTCTTGCGGCGGAACAGGGTTCTCTTCTGCTCGCTGAGTTTGGTGATATCCACGCCATCGATGATTATCTGCCCGCTATCCAGCTTATCTATTCCGCTGATGATATTGAGCAGGGTCGATTTTCCCGAGCCGCTGCGTCCGAGCAGTGCCACGCATTCACCCTTTTCAAAATCGGCGTCGATGGCTTTCAGGACAGGATGAATGGTAAGTCCTTCGACATAGCTTTTACTGGCTTTCCGCAGTGAAATCAACGGCGAGTTTTCAATTTCTTTATTCATTTTCTTTTCCTGTTAAAAACATTTGGGAGTCGTGATATGCAACAAGACACCCGTTTGAAATACCTGAAAGCTGGTTATCATTGCCTCATTCGACAGGCATATCTCAAGTATATCAGGGCTGTATCATCCATCTTCCCCCTTCCCATGTATCCAGGTCCGTTGGAAGAAGGAATAATATGGGAAATACCAATATGACTATTGTAGTTTGAATGCG
>CAZJVO010000031.1:1917-14652 GCA_964549815.1 uncultured Dehalococcoidales bacterium
TCTTTGCTCGAAGAGAATGGGCTGGCATCCGATGACGGTGGGTTGGTAATAAGCTGCGAATTGAAGAGGGGAGGGCGCAGCGTTATACGCATAAACCGGCGGGCTGTTCCCCGCAGTCTCCTGTCTCAAATCGGCTCCTTTTTAATCGATATTCATGGGCAGAGCGACCATCTATCCCTGCTCAATACCGACTATCACATAGATTTTCTCGACTCTTATGCTCACACTCTGGATATGAGACAGAAATTTGCCTCACTCTACTCCGAACTTTCACAGGTCGAGTCCGAACTTGAATCACTGATCAAGTCCGATAAGGATGCCTCTGCACAGGCGGGGCTCCTGCGGTTTCAAGCAGATGAGATAAAACAGGCAAAACTCAGGGAAGGCGAGGATGCAGAGCTGGAACGAGAACTCAAAATTATTTCTGCCAGCGAGCAGTTGAAGGCCTCTTCGTATGAAGTCTACAGCATGTTGAATGGTGAAGATTCAACATCGTCCTCGATACCAGCCCTGGAGGCTTTGAATAGGGCTGCTCGTATCATATCCAGATTGGCCGAACTGGACTCTTCCTTGAAGCCGGAGCTGGCAATGCTCGAAAGCGTGTTACCCGAGGTTGAAGAAGTGGCACGCAGCATCCACAGTTATTCTGAAAACATGGAGTTCGATGTGGTGCGGCTGGCGGAAATCGAAGACCGCCTTGAGCTAATCAGGAGTCTTAAGAGAAAATACGGCCAAACTATACCGGACATCCTGGCGTATCTTGAAAGTGTGGAAAACAAACTGGGCAGGTTCTCCAATTCGGTAGAGCTCATTGAGGAACTCAGAAAACAGACAACCTTGCTCAGACAGGAACTGGGGAAGCTGGGATTCGAACTGTCGAAGGTGCGTACTCAGGCAGCAGAAAAACTGGTTGCACAGGTAAACAGCGAGCTGGCCGATTTGAAGATGGGGCAGGTAAAGTTCGATGTTTCCATAGTTCAGAAGAAATCTGCCAATGGCATCCCCTCTCCCGATGGTGAAAATTACGAGTTTACGAAACGGGGTATCGATACCGTGGAGTTCATGGCTTCCACCAATCCCGGCGAACCCTTCAAGCCGCTGGCAAAAATAGCCTCGACCGGTGAAATCTCGCGCTTTATGCTGGCTCTTAAAGGGGCTTTTTCGAAAACGGATAACATTCCCATACTGGTTTTCGACGAAATAGATATCGGGGTGGGGGGCAGGTGCGGGGAGGTTATCGGTGAAAAGTTATGGTCTCTGGCAAAAGGCAGGCAGGTAATTTGCATCACACATTTGCCGCAAATCGCCGTTTTTGCCGATGCGCATCATGCCATTCGCAAGAATACCGACGGCTCGCGCGCTTCTACCACTCTCGAAAGCCTTTCAGGCGAAGCATTAACCAATGAGTTGACGATGATGCTGGTCGGCTCGCAGTATTCCGAAGCCTCAGTTAAAAGCGTCAAGGAGTTGATGCAGAAAGCGCAGGAATGGAAGAAGGGGAATAAAACGAATTAATAACCCCTCCTCGGATGCTTTATTCGCCCACCACGAACGTAGCATGACAGTTATTTTTACCCTCTTTTCCAGTAGAAGGATACATCCCTTTTAAAAGGGCACCCTGTCGCTCTGAGCGAAGCGAAGAGCCTGGATGCCCTTCGACAACTGTATAATTCTTCGGTCTGATTTATCAGGCCTCAAGGATGTCAGAAATATTACTTATGTCTTTTATCAGGGCGGGTATCTAAATTACACAAAATGCAACGAAAAAGTGTGACCTCAATACACTTTTTACGACGAATGTTAATGAATTAGCTATGAGGAAGATTGAATGAGAATGCTCGACAGGATATGTCTTTAAATGGATGCTTTGTTAGCAATCGCAGATTTATACCCCGCCCCAGATTCTCCATTCGTCCTTCACGAATTCAGAATGACGATTTAGGGGGGCTTTTTGTAAAGACATCAATGCCTTTGCTTCTTAATCGTTTCCATCAACGCCAGCAGTCCCTTCATGATTTCCAGCGGGGTGGGGGGATTGCCGGGAATCTTGATATCCACCGGAATTATCTTGTCGGCGCCGCCGAGAACGGCATAGCTGTCTTTAAGTATTCCCCCGTTGCAGGCGTCATCGCCGACGGCTATCACGAAGCCGGGTTGCGGCATAGCATCGAAGGTCTTTTTTACAGCCAGCGCCATATTATGAGTTACGGCTCCGGTAATCACGATTATATCGGCATGTCTCGGTGACGCTACGAAGGATATCCCGTAGCGTTCGATATCGTAATACGGGGTGGATAAATTATTTAGTTCTATTTCGGCGGCATTATCGCTGCCCGAATCCAATTCTCGTATAGCCAGGCTCCTGCCGAAAACGGAATCGATATTTTTCTTAAGCTCCACCTCCAGTTTCTGGAACTCTGTCTGTTCGGGTTTGAGGTCGGAAGCCAGTTTGTGTCCGAAGAAATTATGCAGCATTTCAGTTATCATATAATCCTCATAAGCTATAAGTCGTTCCCTGCATAAGACAGATTCATACTCTTGTTGATGACAGGGAAATCGGGGACGATATTTCCCAGTACGGCATGCTCGATTGCCCACCAGTTGCAGAAGGAAGCCGTACGGATTTTGTAGCGCTCGATAGCTCCATTTTTAACGTATACCCAGTGCATATTTTGTCCTCTGGGAGCTTCGACCATTGCCAGTGCATAGCCGTCCTTATTCGGACAGTCAGTGTATACCGCACCTTCCTGTATCATGTCGATAACGGTTCCGATTATTTCGAGCGAACTGTATATTTCTTCTGTCTTGACGCGGAAACGCGCCAGAACGTCGCCCTCGTGTTTTACGGGTACTGAGAACTTCAATTTACTGTATATCCCATAGGGATGGTCATGACGCGTATCTATATTCGCTCCCGATGCGCGGGCGATCGGTCCCGTCAGATTCAGCGGTGCGATAAGTTCGTTTTTTACAATTCCCGTAGTCTCGAAACGATCTATGACCCAGGAAGAGTTAGCGGCTATTTTTACTGCTTCGGCAAGCCTCTTTTTGAAATCGTTCAGATATTCTTTCAGTGCTTTCAATTTGTCGGTTGGGATATCCTGTTTCAAGCCGCCTAGTACGATAATCCCCTTTAAAAAGCGTGAGCCTGTAAGCGTGGCGTTGTAACGCAGTATCTCCTCCCTGAGGATGAATAGGGGACTGGCACCCATAGGGAAAGCGACGTCTACCTGCATTCCTGCCAGGTCTCCCAGGTGAGAATAGATGCGCTCCATCTCTAAAAGAACAGTGCGTATCTGCCATGCCCGTTTGGGGATAATGCGTTCACTTATCTGTTCGATGGCCATAGCGTATGCCGCGGCGTTGGCAGCGCTTTCGTCTCCGCTGATGCTTTCGGCTATGGCCACACAATCTGCGGGTTTTTTATTCTCGGCCAGTTTTTCCAATCCGCGGTGCTTGTAGAAGTGGCGGATTTCCAGGTTGAAAATGGTTTCCCCCATCACTCCGAAGCGGAAGTGTCCCGGCTCGATGATTCCGGCATGCACCGGCCCGACCGGTATCTGGTAAACCCCTTCTCCATCCACTGCTTTAAATATATATTCCGTGCCTTTTTGCTCTTCCGTTTTCAGGTCGAGATGCCCGTTCTTGAACGATTTCAGGAGTGGATGAAAATTGTCGGGGTAAGCTTCGTGCAGGAAGAGTCTGCGCCTGTCGAAGGCTCCTGCGAACTCGATGCCGAAACCGTCCCTGATTTCGCGTTCGAAGTAACAGGCGATGGGGAAGATGCGGGCAACCGAAACAGCATGTTTATCCTTTAACGACAGGTTGAAAGCCAGCAGCTTTGCCGAGTGTTTTTTCTCGAAGACGTACATCAGGCTGAACCCGCGTTTCCAGAAATCCTCGGCGGCGAACAGGCTTGTAAGAAGCAGTTCCTTGTTCTTTAAAAAATCGATGATTTCCATAAACGAATCGGCGCAATCATCTACATAAAAGACGTTTTCTGCATCTTTTAATCTTTTTATATTGAAATGTTTTTCTAAATCTTTTACTAAAGCTTCCATAGTATTATCTTAAATCATAATCCGAGACTGACGACTATTTCCCCGAGTGTGCTGTCCAGCCAGGAAGGCATGTATACGCCCAGTACGATTATCACTCCCAGTGCCAGCAGGATGGATACTTTCATATTTACCGGGGTAACGAAGGGTTGTATCTCCTCATCCGTTTTCTGGCTGAACGTTTTTATCAGAAAAACGGCAAATCCGGTTGCTACGAGTAAAATGCAGACCAGCAGTATGATAAATGCCGGAATGGATTCCGAAACGAGCACGCTCAGTACGTTCCACTTGGCTAAAAAGACGGGGAATAACGGAACACCTATAGCGGCGGCGCTTCCCAGTATAAAACCCCAGCTGGCCAACGGTTGCAGTTTGAAGGCATTTTTGACCGTGAAATATTTGTTGCTATGATACTGGCGGTGGAAAATGCCGGCACAGAAGAATAGCAGGGATTTTATGAGCGAATATGCCATCTGGTGGAAAAGCCCCCAGAACAGGGCAACCGGAGACCCCAATCCTATCGCTAAAATCAGGAATCCCATGTTTTCGACCCCTGAGAACGCCAGCAGCTTCTTCGTATTCGTTCTGGAAAGGATGCTGAAGGCGGCGATTGTGATGCTGAGCAGTCCGAAAACCAGAAGAAATGTTTGCAGGAAATCCCCGTCGCCGGTTTTATGGCCGATGGTGTAAAGCCGGAGTATGGCATAGATGCCCATGTTCAATACCGTTCCCGAAACGACCGCCACTACCGAAGGCGCACGGACGTAAGCCGTCGGCACCCACGTGTGGAAGGGGGCGATGCCGGCTTTGGCGGCAAAACCGATGAACAAAAAGATAAAGGCAAAGTTGAACAGCGTGGGGTCTAACGAGGCGGCGGCATTCATCAGAGTCGTCCAGTTGAGGCTGCCGCCTTCTATGGTTCCCTGGCTTATCGTAAAAAGAATGATGATTCCGATAAATCCGAAGAGCATGGCCGTCGATGCGATAAAGATATATTTCAGGGCGGCGATAATATTTTCCCGTGCATTCAGCGTTACTATAAGTACGGCCGTCAGGATGGTGCTCAGTTCGAGGAATATCCAGAGCAGGGCGATGTTGTTGGCGGACAGTCCCAGTACTATCAGCATCTCCAGCAGGCAGAAAGCCCCGTAAAAAAACTTGTGAACGGAAGTGTCCAGGTCTCCTGTTTTTAAAAGGCTGGAGACATAACCGCGCGCATATATAGAAGCGAGCAGAAATACGGCCGAAGTAATCAGTATCTCGTACATGGAAAGACGGTCGATATAGAAGTATTCGTTCTCCATGAAATAAACCGGCAGTTCTACCCAGCCGGCCAGCCAGACACTTATGCCGAGATAGATAACCGCCTGTATGATAACCAGGTTGTTCAGGAAAAAATTATCCGGACTGGCAGCGCGTTTGCCGACAATCAGCAACAGGCAGATTATTATAAACGAAGGAATCGCATATAGAGCTAGAATGCAGTTTTCCATCTAATCCTCGAATTTCAACCCGAATTTCACCAGCCTGCGATGGAAGGATTCGATGCTCGAATCAATGCCGAAAGCCATGACCGTAGATATAAGTATCAATATCAGGAGGTCTATAACTATCAGAACTTCTATGATAAAAGGCATCTCTGCCATAAACAGGCTGAAAAGCAGCACGCCGTTTTCCATGGTCAGATAACCGATGATTTTGGTAATAACTTTTTTACGGCTGAATATGACCGTCATTCCCATGAGCACCAGCGAGACTCCGATAACTCCCCCGAGCAGGAAAAGCCGGTCTTCGAAGAGGGTGCTGGCAAATCTGGTAAAGAAGAAGTAGACGATAAATATCAGTACGGCGCTGATTATAATAGAGCTGGCCGGAGTCAGATAGTAGAATTGGATATCCCTTTTGACAGGCATACTTTTCAATATTTTATTGAGCAGGAAGGGTATCAGCACTACTTTAACGGCTATTGTTAACAATGCTATCCAGAGCAGGTTCAGTGTGCCGTGTTCTATGAAAAGCACGATAGCCATGACTGCCAGTATCAGCGATTGCACGGCATAGATATTGAACAGGGAAACGAGCGACCGCTGGGTCATAATCAGTGCCGCCGTTCCCAGAATAAGAACGAATAATGCCTGGATGATATCGTTTAAAACAATTGTATCTATCATGACAGCAACTCAAATACTATAGTAACAAAGGATAAAAATAAGGCCATCATAAAGAAATCAGGCAGGCGAAAGAAGCGTATCTTGGCAAAGGAGGATTCGAATATGCCGACTGCCACTGCCAGTATGACGGCTTTAAGCATGAAAGAGCCTATCGATATAAGAATTCCCGTGAGCGTCATTTCGGTCGCCAGTCCCCACGGGAAGAAGATATTTATAAGCAGCGCCATCAGAATTAACTGTTTGATGCCATAAGAAAGCTCCATCAGCGCCAGTTTCGGCCCCGTTTGTTCCAGTATCATGGCTTCATGAATCATCGTCAGTTCGAGGTGTGTTTCCGGATTGTCTACCGGTACCCTCGCTGTTTCCACGATGAGGATGATGAACAGGGAACAGGCGACCAGAAAGAGTGTCGGGTATTGCAGTATGGAGCCGCCGAGCACTGTAGCGAACATCTGCGGAATGCTGGTGGTCTTCAATATAAATGCCATGGCGGCGCACGCCATCAGCGTAGTCGGTTCTATAATCGAGGCAATGGTCATCTCACGCGAACTGCCCATGCCGCCGAAGGTGCTGCCGGCATCCAGCCCTGAAAGCGCCATAAAGAAGCGGGCGCATACCATCAGGTACAGGAACAGGATGATATCGCCGAATCCGCTTTCCTGCAAAGGTATGAAAACAACCGGAACGAATATGGATGCAGCCAGCAAAAAGGCGATATTCAGATAAGGGCTGATGCGCATTATAAAAGAGGAATTATCGGAATATACAATCTCTTTTTTGAAGAGCTTATATAGCTGGAAATAGCTCTGGAACAACGGTGTCCCGACGCGTCCCTGGCACATTGCTTTCATCTTCTTGATAAGGCTGACGAGCAGCGGCGCAAACAGGAAGACGAAAACCGTATTCAGAATGGTATACAGTATTATATTCCAGTTCATAGCCACCACCCCGCTGTTACCAGCAGAAGCACGATGGTAACGAAGGCATACAGCATAATGGTTTCCAGGTCTTTGTTGTGCCTTTGTGAAATAAATCCGGCGATTGCCATGAAGAAGTGAGCGATTGGTATATAGATGCGTTCTTCGAAAAACCTGAATGTGGCAATCCTGGCCTCGGTACGCCTGGTGATGCTGTTTTCCTTATCGAAATACTCTTTGCGGTTGGTTTTCTTTGTCCGGAAAATCAGCGAGAAGATGGTGACAATCGGTTCCGAGAAGCCTGTAGCCGTATATTCCATGTTTCCGCTCTGCCTGCGAATGCCACAACCCCATGTTTCGCTGATTCTGACGGGCACACGGTTCAGTTTTAAAAGTCCGGCAAATATCAGGATTATAAACAGTAAGATGATGCTTAGCGGGAGCATGTTAGGTACCGGTAAATCGAACCCAAGGCCTTTTACTATCTGGAACGAGAACACCCCCAGCACGACACACAGAATAGCCAGTACCGAGGGCCCTGCAAGCATCCCGAATGGTGCTTCTTTTGCCCTTTCCGCCTCTTCGGAACGCGGTTTAGCCAGAAATACGATGCCGAATGCCTTAACAAAGCAGGCGGCAGCCATAGCGCTCATGAAAGCGAATGCCGCCAGCCCGATGACCATTACTATTTCAATTAATGCGTTATTCAAATCGAACGATTGTAGATATGCTTGGAAAATCATAATTTCGCTGGCAAAGCCGTTCAGGGGTGGCAGGGCGGAAATGGCGCAGGAGCCGATAAGGAACAGGTAAGCCGTTACGGGCATGGTTTTCACCAGACCGCCCATCTCTTCAATATTGCGTGTTCCGGTAGCCTGCACCACCGAACCGGCAGTCATAAACAGCAGGCTCTTGAAGATAGCGTGGTTCAATGTATGGAACAGGGCGCCTACCAGACTGAGGTTAGCCTGTACCTCCAATCCATAATGGGCAAAGATGACGTATAGACCCAGTCCTGTAACGATAATGCCTATGTTTTCTATGCTGTGATAGGCCAGCAATTTCTTGAAATCGTGCTCTTTGAGGGCGTAAATTACACCCAGAACAGCCGAAATCGTTCCGAAAGTTAAGAGTACAAATCCCCACCATAGTTCCGGTTTGAGCACATCGAAAGCAAAACGGCAAAGTCCGTAGATGGCAACCTTGAGCATTACTCCCGACATCAAAGCCGATACGTTGGACGGTGCTGCCGAGTGGGCATAGGGCAGCCATTTATGAAAGGGGATGATGCCCGCCTTGGTTCCAAACCCGACAAAAAGTGCCAGGAAAATGAAGCTCTTGGCGAGTTGCGGCAGAGTGTCAGTAGCCTGCATATCGAAGGTCCCCGTGTATCTGTATATCAATAAGAAGGCGATGAAAAGGAATAAGGTACTGAACTGCGTCATCACGAAGTAAAAGATGCCCGCTTTTTGAGTCTCCGCTTTTTCCCTTTCATACATCACGAGTATGAATGAGGATATCGACATTATCTCCCAGAAAAAGAGAAAACAGAACATATTGGCTGAGACGACAACCATCAGCATCGACAGGATGAAAAGCGGAAGCAGTGCAGTCGATACCTGGCGTCTTTTCTCGCTGCCGCTGTGTTCGATATAGTTGAAGGAGTAGATGGTGCAACAGAAGCCGACAATGCCGACCAGGGCGATGAAGAAGCTGGATAACCTGTCCATGTGAATGTTGAATACGATGTCAGTGGTAAGTGAATAGATAGTCTGGCTGTAGTCTGCGCCGGTGAAAAAACAGATGAGCGCGGCTGTGGTTACGCAGGCTAATCCCGATAGCAGTATTAATAAAGCGGTACGGCGGCTGGTTTTGCCGGGCTTAACTATGGTAACCAGCGGCATGATAAAAGCCAGAAGCAGGAGCATAGCTCCCGCTTCAAAAAGTGTTTCCATATCAGGATTGGTATATCTTTAAGCCTTAGAAGGGGAAAAAATAAGGAAACCCCTTCTTAAGGTCTCCTTCTAAATTAATATATAAATGTTTTATTTAAACGACTGGGGTTAATTCTATTCCAAGTTTGTTTTGTTGTCAAACAGGCTATACATGATTTCTTTAAAAGAGTGTTAAAACCTCTTTACAGAGACTTAACATGCCATCTGTTATATTAGGATATATTGAACGGATTATTCTCGAGAATAAGTCAATAATTAATATTTCGGGTTATCGGTGTATATCAAATGACTAAAATAAGAAGTAATAGAAATATCGTTGTCCATCAAATAGATAACAGCAGGGTGGAAGAGACAAGGCGTATAGAGCGCAAGTTCTTCATATCTCCCGATAAAATCGATTATGCCCTGGCTATATTGAAGCAAACCTGTCTCCCCGACAGTGAAAATTCCGATGAATGGATATACAGCCTCTATTTCGATACTGATGACCTGGAACAGCATGAAAAGTCTTCTTCAGGAGACAGCCGCAAGAATAAGGTGCGTATACGCTGGTATTACAAGCTCGACGATTACCAGTATTCCGTCCCTGTTTATATCGAGCACAAAACGCGCGAAGGATTCGTCGGCACCAAGCAGAGAAAAAAGGTAATAGTACCTCTGGAAAATCTGGAGCTTGAGAAGTTGCCGAAGGGCATCGTATCCGAATCCCAGCTTATGGATACGCTGGCAGGGTTCGGTTATTTCCCGGTGAAGCACATCAGGCCTGTAATTGTCATATCCTATTATCGGCATCATTTTACGGATTTATCCAGCGGGATGCGAGTCAGTCTGGATTACAATATCTGTTCCACCATGGTTAACAGGTCTTTTGGTTATGGGGAGAAGGATTTGAAGCTGCAGGGCGGTGTCATCGAAATCAAGGGAACAAAGTTGGAGCTGCCGGAAACTCTGTGCCGGTTGAAACTGCTGGATATAGATTGGACTCGTTTTTCCAAGTACTCATCGTGTCTGGATGCACATATGGCGGAACCATGCTCTCTATCGAGGCTGTGGCCTGCGGGAAGAAATTTACTGAACTCATGTTAAAAAAGGAAAGGGATTAATATTATGTTCGACTGGTTATTTTCATCTTCAATAGATATTACTGAAGCCCTTATCTCGATTGGTTTTTCTCTTGCAGCTTCGGTAATTGCCTACCTCATGTATCAGATATTTTATGGGTCGAAGAATATCGGGGCGGGAGTGCATCGCACCTTCCTGATCGGTGGGCCTGCCATTACCACTCTGTTTCTGGGGATTCAAACCTCGATTCCACTGTCGCTGGGCCTTTTGGGTGCACTCTCTTTTGTGCGTTTCAGAACTCCTGTCAAAGACCCGGCAGAAATCGGTTTTTTGCTGCTGCTTATTGCATCATCCATCGGTGCGGCAACCGATAATTACCTTATTACCATTCTTCTTTTTGCCATTGTCTTTATTGCCCTGAGCATTCAGATGCTGCTGCGCAAACAATTCTCCGGGTTCGGCAGGGGGCAGTTGATGATATCCGTCGATAAGGCGGCTTACACCTCGCTGGATAAAAATTTGAATGAGTTTTTAAACAGCAAACTGGGAAGCGTCAAGCTGGAGAATATGTCTGCTATCAATGACCGGGTTAATCTGCATTATATATACAGGAAGAAAGCCGATTACAACTGGGGTGCTTTTACCGGTGAACTCGAACGTTTGGCCGGTTCGGCTAAATTAGAGCTTTATATAAATTAAGATGATATGATTCCTTCTCTCCTTTATGCGGCAGGGAGGGGTACAAAAGTACCCTTCCCTGTGTTTTTATCCGACATTGCTATTTATTCTTTCTTCAGGATTTGTCTCTCCCGTAATCCCGATGTGTGGCGAGCCAAACGACCTTCCCATTATTGTAAAGCCGAAGTCCCGACTTATCAAAACTCCGCTATGATGGTTCAGCAAATCTCTGATGCTGGGTCTTGTGCCTTGAGGAAGAATCTCTAAACGAAGAGGCAACTGGTAATGGACTGAAATATCGAACAATAGTCCTGTGGTTATGTTGTATGTTATACTGTCCCTATCTTATTAAATAATGCCGCATCCTTCCGGTGTTTCCCCTGAGTATATGCCTCAGATGGAATAACTGAATCTGAGCGGTTTTGTTTAAGAAATAAAGAGGAGTTTTGATAATGGCAAGGAATGGCAGTGTGGTAAAAGTACATTATACCGGGACGCTTGTCGATGGCAGTGTTTTTGATTCTTCGTTAAAAAGAGAGCCACTGCAATTTAAACTGGGCTGTGGGCAGGTAATCCCCGGGTTTGAGCAGGCAGTTTTGAGTATGAATGTGGGTGAAACCAAAACGGTTACCATTCCGGCAGACCAGGCTTATGGCCAAAGGCGGGATGACCTTATACTGGTTGTAGAAAAGGAAAAAGTACCGGCTGACCTGGCCCCCAAAGTGGGGGATAGACTTCAGATAAGACAACCGAATAACACTCCGGTTTTAGTGGTTGTAACCGATATAAATGAAAAGACCATAACACTGGATGCCAACCATGCCCTGGCGGGTAAAGACCTTACTTTTGAGTTAACTCTTATCGAAGAGGATTAGCTATTCACAGCCGAGGGCTGTTGAGTCTGGGCAGGCTTCTTTTCGAACTTGCTGAAAAAGGTGGTGATTCTGTCGATATAGCCATCGGGGTCTATACCGAAGGTCCTGGTGTGGCCTGCGTTGGGGACAAACCAGATTTCATCGAGCGGATTGTTGGATAGCTTATATAATCTTTCGGTGACGTCCAGAGACACCCAGTCGTCTTTATCTCCCTGTATAAATAGGATGGGGCATTTGACGCTGGCTATCTTATCGGCAGGGTCGGCTTTGTGAAATCCATACATGATCCGAGCCATTAGCATTATCCCTAATCCGAATAGTTTAACAATCGGTTTTGGTAGTTTGGATATTGCCGACCCCTTTTGAGTAAAAACCTTTGAAATACTGGTAAAGCAGCTGTCTGCGACTACCGCATCAACGTCTTCATTGCTGCTGAAAATAACGGTGGCTGCTGCACCGGCGGAAAGCCCTACCAGTCCGATTTGCTCGCTCGGACCATTTCTGCGTCGGATATAATCTATAGCTCCGCCGATATCTCTGTCGAAGTGGGTTAGCAATATTC
Source organism: uncultured Dehalococcoidales bacterium (assembly GCA_964549815.1). GTDB lineage: Bacteria > Chloroflexota > Dehalococcoidia > Dehalococcoidales > UBA5627 > UBA5627. Next base: position 14,196 of record CAZJVO010000031.1, read on the forward strand.
CCTGTCCTTCCGATTCGCCGCGGCCCCGCTGGTCAAAAAGGAGCACGTTAAACCCCTTTTCAACAAAGCCTCTGGCCATATTAAGGCTATTAATCCGGTTATCCACTCGATTTTGCCTCATGCCTGTGATAACAATAATCGTAAAGGCTTTTGTACCCGGCATATACCAACCCTTTAGTGTCAGATTATCCTTGCGGGTGGGAAAGGATACATCTTCATAGAGCAGCCCTGCATCTGAAGGATTATCCTTCAATGGAAGGCGTGGTATGCGCACCAGTACATATGCTGCAAGAATGGATATAGCCAGATATAACAGAACTACAATGCCGATTACAATCCAGACAGTAGATTCACTCATGATATATCACCAGTCATAAGCTATGCGTAAGATATATAAAAAATATTTTAATAAATCGTAGCATTTGTCTTATTTGTTGTCCAGTTTACCGTTGGCTAC
>CAZJVO010000032.1:0-14389 GCA_964549815.1 uncultured Dehalococcoidales bacterium
AAATCGATTCGGAAAGAGACATGGCGGTCGGCACCTCGCAGGTGGCCGATGCCGTTATTGAGAAACTGGAGAATATAAAATAATGAGACCTAAAATCAGTATTATCGGTGCCGGAAATGTCGGCGCCAGTCTTGCGCAATGCCTGGCGATAAAAGATATCGCAAACATCGTTCTTTTGGATATCATCGAGGGGCTTCCGCAGGGTAAAGCCCTGGACCTTCAGCAATCCGCTCCCATTATGGGTTTCAACTCGATAATCAAGGGCACCAATAATTATGAAGACACGGCAAAGTCCGCTGTGGTTATCGTAACATCGGGAATCGCACGCAAACCCGGCATGAGCCGCGACGACCTGATTAAAATCAATTCAGGTATCGTCTCAGACGTAACCAAAAATATCGTTAAGTTCTCACCGAATTGCGTCATCATCATCGTTACCAATCCGGTGGATACCATGACCTGCCTGGCTCTGAAGACCAGCGGCTTCCCACGAAACAGAGTGCTCGGACTTTCCGGAGTCCTCGACAGCGCCAGACTTTCGAGTTTTATTGCTATGGAACTCAACGTGTCGATGACCGATGTCAATTCATATGTCCTCGGCGAGCATGGGCAGAACATGGTGGTATTCCCCCGCTTTGCTACAGTGAAAGGGAAACCCATTACCGAACTGCTGCCAAAAGAGACTATTGATAAGCTGATTGAAAGAACTGTCAACGGGGGTGCCGAGATAGTGGAACTCCTCAAGACCGGCAGTGCCTTCTATGCCCCCTCCGCCGCCGCCGCACGCATGGCGGAAGCCATCATCAAAGATAAAAAGGAAATCCTCCCCTGCGCCGCCTATTTACAGGGGGAGTATAATTTAAATGATATAGTAGTCGGCGTACCCGTCAAACTGGGAAAGAACGGCATCGAGGAAATCATCGATTTTAGATTGACCGATGAGGAACTGGTCGCCCTGAAAAAATCATCCGAGGCTGTCAGGGCATTGATAAATACGCTGGGAACGATGTAAACTGTCATTGCGAGGAGTACAGATTTATTCTGGACGACGTGGCAATCTCTACCGATTAAACTGCTGTTACATAGCGTCATCACTATTCGAGAAAGATTGCTTCGCTTTCCCTTTGGGAAAACTCGCAATGACAAAAAGAATAATTGTCATGCTGAATTCGTGAAGGACGAATGAAGTCCCGATATCGGGATTTCGTTCCTGCAAGCTGGAACTCAACATCCGGGGTGGGGAAAATATAACCATTCCCCCCAGATTCTTCAGCCACCCTTTGTGGCTTCAGAATGACAATATAGAGATAGCAGATTTCAAGGAAATAATAAATGCGAGAAGTAAAGAGCGTGGAAATAAGCGAAGCCGTCTCCCGCATGATACAGGAAGCGAACTACAAGCTGGGAGACGACACCCTGGCAGCTTTAAAAGCTGCCCGCAAACTTGAAAGTTCCCCTCTCGGCAGAGAGGCGCTGGATATAATCATCGAAAACGCTTCGATTGCCAAACAAGACAACATTCCCCTTTGTCAGGATTGCGGCACCGCCATCGTGTTCCTCGAAATCGGGCAGGACGTGCACATCACCGGCGGCAATCTGGAGGATGCCGTCAACGAAGGCGTCAGGCAGGGCTACAAAGAGGGCTATCTGCGTAAATCCATCGTAGCGCACCCCTTCTCCGACAGGAAGAATACCGGCGACAACACCCCCGCCGTTATCCACACGAAGATTATTCCCGGAGATAAGATTAAAATCAGCGTTATGTCAAAGGGAAGCGGCGCCGAAAACAAGAGCAAGGTAGCCATGCTCAAACCCGGCGAAGGAACAGAAGGCATTATCAAGACCGTATTGAAGACCGTCGAGGAAGCCGGCGGCAGCCCCTGCCCTCCCATCATCATCGGACTGGGCATCGGCGGTACGCTGGAAAAAGCGGCTGTCATGGCTAAAGAAGCCCTTTTACGGGAAACAGGAAAACCTAGCCCCGACCCCGAAATCGCCAAACTGGAAAAAGATGTATTGGAAAGAGTTAATGCACTGGGCATCGGCCCATTAGGCTTCGGCGGCAACACCACCGCCCTCGCCGTACACGCCGAAACCATGCCCACTCACATCGCCAGCCTCCCCGTTGCCATCAATATCCAGTGCCATAGCGTAAGACATAGAGAGACGGCGGTTTAGAGCCAAATTATGTCTATCAATGTAACTTATCAACAATTCGTTTCGTTTAGAGAACTGCAGGAAAATATTATCTTAAAAAATGGTAAAACGCTACTTGCACATGTATTTTGTTTAAAGTATAATGGTGTTTCACTATAAACTAACTATTTTCATAAAAGCAGGCTTTAAACAAAATGAAACCATGTATCCCCGAAAAATTGCCCATTCAAAATATTAATTGGGAGCTACTAATTCCACTAATTGGCGAATCTAATCGCGAATTAGCTTACTTCAATGGGATTCTTTTCGGCATCAATAACCCGGATGTATTACTTTCCCCTCTTACTACTCAAGAAGCTGTTTTATCCTCTCGCATTGAGGGGACTCAAGCTACTCTTGGAGAAGTACTTAAATTTGAAGCAGGTGAAACGCCAAAAATAGAATCTCGCCGTCATGATATTGATGAAATTATAAACTATCGTACGGCAATGCGAATGGCAGAAAAAGAGCTACAAACCCGCCCATTTAACCTTAACCTATTAAAAAAATTACACCGTATTTTACTTGATGGTGTACGTGGTAATAATAAAGCCAGAGGAGAATTCCGTACTACACAAAATTTAATAGGTCTCCCAGGTGCTACTTTAGATACTGCGCAATTTGTGCCTCCAATAGCACAATTACTACCTGAATATTTAGACAACTGGGAAAAATACTGGCATTTAGATAGGCCAGATCCTTTAGTACAATTAGCGATTATTCACGCTCAATTCGAAATATTACACCCTTTTTTGGATGGTAACGGACGTCTAGGGAGAATGGTAATACCCTTATTTCTTTATGAAAAGAAGATTCTGTCTCAACCAGAATTTTATATTTCTGGCTATTTAGAAGATCATATCGGTGAATATGTGCAACGATTGCGTGCTATCTGTGTTGATTCTGATGGGTGGGACAAGTGGATTTCTTTTTTCCTAAAAGCTCTTGTAGAACAGGCTAAAGCTAATAGTATTAAAGCTCAAGCTATTATTCATTTATATGAAAAGTTAAAGAAACAATTCATTGAATTGACTCACTCCCAATTTGCTGTGATATTACTAGACCAAATGTTTAAACAGCCTATTTTCCCAAGCAGCATCTTTAATGAAATTTCAGGAATGCCAACAAGAACTGCCGTTCTTACCATGCTTAACAAGCTTAAATCAGAAAAATTACTAAAAGTAATCCGTCCAAGTTCTGGCCGCCAACCACAAGTATTGGCTCTAGCAGAATTGATTAATGTATGTGAAGGGGAAGAGGTTATTTAAAAACCATCAACGGACGACAATCGCAAGAGTAACAAATGAAAACACTGAAAATCACTTCGCCAATCGATGAAAAATTAATCAAAGACCTGAAAACGGGAACCAAGGTTCTCATTTCGGGAATTATTTACACCGCACGCGATGCGGCACACCTGAGAATGATTAAAGCATTGGAAAAAGGCGAAAAGCTGCCTTTCGATATCAGAGGACAGACTATTTATTATATGGGACCCTCCCCCGCCCGCCCCGGGCAGGTAATCGGTTCGGCAGGACCGACCACATCCAGCCGGATGGACGGATACACCCCCCAGTTGCTGTCACAGGGGTTGAGAGCCATAATCGGCAAGGGAAACCGCTCCGCCGAAGTAATTGATGCCCTTAAGAAATACCATGCCGTATATTTCGTTACCTTCGGCGGCGCCGGAGCGCTGATTTCAAAGTGCATTAAAAAGGCGGAAGTCGTCGCCTACCCCGAACTTGCCGCAGAAGCCGTAATGCGACTGGAAGTAGAGAACTTCCCTGCCATCGTTGCCAATGATATCTATGGAAATGACCTGTATGCAGCAGGCAGGGCTGCATACAGCAAAATGGAGGTTAAATAATTATGAATAATTGCATCTTCTGCAAGATAATAGAGGGTAAAATCCCCGGAAATTTCGTTTACCGTGACGATGAAATCGTCGCTTTCAGGGACATCAACCCGGTAACTCCCACTCATTTGCTTATCGTTCCCATAAAACACATCCCCTCGCTGGCAGATTTAACCCGGGGAGATGAAACCCTGGTGGCAAATATGATTTCGGTCGCCAATAAACTGGCGAAGGACGAAGGGATAGATAAGACCGGCTACCGACTGGTCATCAACAGCGGCAAAGATGCCGGGCAGGTAGTAGCACACCTGCACATTCATCTGCTGGGTGGCAGACAAATGTCGGGGGATTTCCATTAAGAAATAATCACTTAAGATGTATTAATATGCCCACGCCCGTTTTGCCCCGACCGGGGCAGGACTCAGCAACAGTCGTTTGCATATTGTCATCCAGACTGCAAAGGGATGTCGAAGAGTGAATAACTCCTGCCATCACCCTGGAATAGGAAGATGCCAGATGGCAGATTTTCTTTTGAGAGTTGAGGTTTTAAGAAAACAGCCGATTATTTTTCGCTTTTAGCAAAGGTTTTTTCAAGTTCTTCAAATAATCTTCGCTGCTCTTTTGATAGCTTCTCCGGTGTTACCACCATCAGTCTGACCAGTTGGTCGCCTTTAGCATTACGACGCAGGTGTTGAATTCCTTTGCCTTTAAGTGTAAATACCCTGCCTGATTGGCTGCCTGCCGGGATTTTCAGCTTTTCATTCCCGTAAAGAGTGGGAACTTCGACTTCAGTACCAAGTGCTGCCTGAGCAATGTTAATGTGCAGGTCATATATAATATCGGTTCCATCCCTGGTAAAGAAGGGATGCGGTTGTACCTCGATGGCTACATAAAGGTCGCCTGCCGGGGCTCCCTTTTCTCCAATGTCTCCCTGCCCGTTCAATTTCAGGCTGGTGCCATTATCAATTCCCGCCGGTACTTTCAGCTTCATGGTATGCTCTTTTCTTTCTCTGCCAGAGCCATGGCATTGGGGGCAAGGGTCAGTGACAATCCTGCCCTCGCCATTACACCTGGGGCAGGTGGTTATATTGGTAAACTGCCCGAAAAGGCTTTGTTGCACTCGCTTGATTTTCCCGTTGCCGTTACACTCGGGGCATCTACTGGTCGAGCTTCCCGGTCTGGCTCCGCTGCCGTTGCAGTTAGAGCATTGCTCCAGACGATTTATTCTGATATCTACACTGCAACCAAGCGCTGCTTCTTCAAAAGTAACCGTTATCTGTTGGTGTAAATCGGACCCACGCCTGGCCCCCTTCTGCCCCCCACCCCCGCTGAAAGCGTCAAAAAAGTCCTCGAAAATACTGCCAAATCCCCCACCAAAACCAAAATCGCCGAATCCCTGCCCGAAAGAACCATCAACACCTGCATGGCCAAAGCGATCGTAAGCGGCACGCTTCTCTTCATCGGAAAGAACGCTGTAGGCTTCATTTAATTCCTTAAATTTGGCTTCGGAGTCAGCGTTCTGGTTATGGTCAGGATGAAACTGGAAAGCTAATTTGCGAAAGGCTTTTTTTATCTCGTCAGCGCTGGCATTCCTGTCGACGCCGAGAACTTCATAATAATCCCTTTTTGATGACATATTAAATTATCCCTATCCCCTTGTTCAGATGACATATAATTATAAAAAGGGGCATTGCCCCTTTTATCAACCATACCACTAATTATATATCATATCACTTTAAATACTCCAGCAAATAATTCACCAGTTCTTATCAATCATGATTGCTATGAATAATAATTCAACACTGTTATGGATTTCATCCCGACGAGCCGGGCTATATGTTCTTTCTTCCGTAGTTGATTAATCTGTCCTTATCGCTCTTAGCGAAGCTTTATTTTTTGCTATCCTTGCCTGACACATCCGAACTCAGAAGCCGAACTGCATCGGATTCCGACAACAAAATAAAGCAAGCGGGACAAACAAAAATTGTTTATAACCCGCTGAAAAAGGGGAGTGAAATTTCTAACTAACAGGGTTATTTCACTCCCCTTGAATTTTTTAAAGGCCGATGTTATACCTCGTGAAACTCCCCTTCTACCGTGCCTTCATCATCTTTTCTGGGCGGTTCTTCTGTAGAAGCGCTTTCACCACCCGGGGCAGCCTGGCCTCCCTGTTGTCCGTAGACGGAAGAGCCCACCTTTTGCATCAATTCGGACAACTCCTGAGCTTTCTGGTTGATAGCATGAATATCCGAACCCTGCAATGCAGTGCGCACTGCTGCCACCTTATCCTCGATTTCTTTCTGCATCTCGGCAGGAATCTTATCTTTATTATCACGCAGCATCTTTTCGGCACTGTAAGCCATGTTATCAGCGTTGTTCTTCGCCTCTGCTTCTTCTTTTCTGCGGACGTCTTCAGCGGCATGGGCCTCGGCTTCACGCTGCATTCTTTCAATTTCCTCTTTGCTGAGTCCACTGGATGCAGTGATGGTTATCTTCTGCTCCTTGCCGGTACCTTTGTCTTTGGCTTTGACACTGAGGATGCCATTGGCATCGATATCGAAGCTTACCTCAATTTGTGGGACACCTCTCGGGGCAGGGAGTATGCCATCGAGCATGAAGCGGCCCAGTGTTCTGTTGTCGGCAGCCATAGGGCGCTCACCCTGCAATACATGGATTTCAACGCTGGGCTGGTTGTCCGCCGCAGTGCTGAAGATCTGTGTTTTGGAGGTAGGGATAGTCGTATTGCGGTTAATCAACGGCGTAGCAACTCCACCCAGCGTTTCGATACCCAGTGTCAGCGGAGTGACATCCAGCAATAACACATCCTTAACCTCTCCCTTCAATACGCCGGCCTGAATGGCAGCACCAATCGCTACCACCTCATCGGGGTTAACCCCTTTATTGGGTTCTTTACCAAAAAACTGCTTTACTTTTTCCTGTACCAGCGGCATTCTTGTCTGCCCACCAACCAGCACTACCTCATCGATCTGAGAGGCTGTTTTACCTGCATCTTCAAGGGCCTGTTTGCAGGGAATCATCGTTTTTTCAACCAGATCCATTACCAGTTGCTCAAGCTTGGCTCTGGTCAGTGTTATATTGAGGTGCTTGGGACCGCTGGCGTCCGCCGTGATGAAGGGGAGGTTAACCTCCGCCTTTTGAACAGTGGAAAGCTCGATCTTCACCTTTTCTGCAGCTTCCTTTAACCGCTGTAAGGCCGTCTTGTCGCCAGAGAGGTCTATACCCTGGTCTTTCTTGAACTCGTTGATCAACCAGTCTATTATTCTCTGGTCGAAGTCATCGCCTCCCAGATGCGTATCTCCAGCGGTAGATTTAACCTGGAAGGTTCCATCTCCTATTTCAAGTATAGAGATATCGAACGTGCCACCGCCGAGGTCATACACAGCTATGGTCTCATCCTGCTTCTTGTCCAGCCCATATGCCAGAGCGGCCGCAGTGGGCTCATTGATGATTCTGAGGACGTTAAGCCCCGCAATTTTACCTGCATCTTTGGTTGCCTGCCTCTGGGCATCGTTAAAGTACGCAGGGACCGTAATTACTGCATCGGTAACTTTTTCACCCAGATAGGCCTCAGCATCAGTCTTAAGCTTCTGGAGTATCATAGCTGATATCTCGGGTGGAGAGTATTCCTTTCCCCCCATCACCACACGCACTTCGTTGTTGGGCCCTTTGACCACTTTATACGTTTTTCTCTTTGCATCCTCTTCTACCGGAAGCTCACGCCCTGCCGGTTCACCCCATTTACGACCCATAAAACGCTTGATGCTGTAAATAGTATTTTCCGGATTGATGACAGCCTGTCGTTTGGCTATCTGCCCAACCAGCAACTCCCCGGATTTACTGATTGCAACAAATGAAGGGACAGTAGTCCCTCCCTCTGCTGAGGGGATGACCACCGGCTCTCCCCCCTGCATTACCGCTACTTCACTGAAAGTGGTCCCTAAATCGATACCTACTGCTTTTGACATATTTTAAAAATCCTCCTTAAATTACCTCTCCTGAATTATTTTTATTTGTTAAAATCTAAAAAGATGTATATTTCTATTCACTCTGTTTGCCATTGCCGACCGCCACCATAGCCGGCCGAATAACCCTATCGTACAGTTTATACCCTTTTCTTAATTCCTGGATTATCATCCCGTCTTCGCCATCGACATGCTGAACTGCTTCATGCAGTTTCGGGTCGAATTTTTCACCCACCGTTTTAATTATCGTAACTCCCTGAGACTCCAGACACTTGTTGAACTTGCGTTCTATCAGCCTTATCCCTTCAACCCATGGCACTTCACTTATATCCTCGGGTAAGGATTCCAGAGCCCTTTGCAGGTCATCGAGCACCGGCAGCAGCTCGAGCAAAAGCATGGTATTGCCAAACTTGATGGTGTCTTCCTTTTCCTGTTCGCTGCGCCGCTTGTAATTGATGAAATCAGCCTGCGTTCTCTTCCAGTTATCCAGATAGGTCTCGGCTCGGCTTTTCTCTTCCAACAGAGCGGCTTCAGTATTACCAGTTGCCTCTGTTTTAGTTTCCTCAACCGTGCCCTGTGTTTTCTGGTTGTCTTTTATTTCTTCTGGATTTTTTCCCCCGGTCATGATACATACCCCTCCGCAATCTTAATTGTTCTGCATCTTTCCCCTGCTATTACGAGGTTCTTTGCCATAAAGGTCGGAGATAAGCTTGCTCATCATCGACGACATAAAACCGATTGCCGAAATAGTACGGGCATAATGCATGCGCGTGGGCCCTACCACTCCTATAGTCCCGACAGCTTCATCTGGTATCCCATAATGACTCATCACAACGCTCAGGTTCTGTATGGATTCAGCCCGGTTTTCTTTGCCTATGATAACCTGGACACCATATTCGTTCAGCTTGTTGGACATCATGGCTTCTATCAGTTTTCTCTGTTCGACCAGACTTATCAGGTTTAACAGCTGGTTGCCGGAATTAAATTCTGGTTGATTCATAAGATAATGCATTCCGTCAATATACGAATCCTCGTGGCTGCACTCATCTTCTGCCCTCATCAATTTGATTATGCAATCGATAACCCTTTGTTCACCTTGAGAAAGCTCCAATTTTTTTTCTGCTATTTGTAAAGCGGATAGCCCAGCGCAGTTTTTTACCATTTTATCGGCAATAGCCCTGAGCTCTTCCTGTTTTATGGGGTGTTCAAAGTTAACCAGCTGCTGGCGTACGGTAGCCCCACGCAACACCACCACCGCCAGTGCCAGATGCTCCTGCAATGAAACCAGCTCCATATGCTTGAAGCGGCATGAAGGCGGTTTAGGCGAGGTCATTATGGCTATATTCTGAACACGCTGCGCCAGCAGAGTTACCGCCAGGGAAAGCCACTGCTCCAGGTTTTCCTCAACCTGATGAAACAGGTGGCTGATAAGTCGTTGCTCCTCAAGCGGTAACTCGACATAGTTCAGATTCTCCACATAAAAACGATAACCCTTATCCGACGGGATGCTGCCGGCGGCATAATGCGGGCGGATTATATACCCCTCATTCTCCAGAGTTACCATTTCATTGCGTATAGTTGCCGAGCTGATGTCCAGGCCGCAATCGGTAGCCACGCTTGCCGAGGATACCGGCATCGCCCTGGCAATATACTGTCTGGTTATAGAACTGAGTATTGCTGCAGTCCTGTTATTCAATTCTTCAACCCCCGTTAGCAATCTAAGACCTGGATTGCTAAAGTTAATTTAGCATTTTTAAGGCTGCTTGTCAAGAGAATTTAATGGCAAAACTTTTAGCTCTCGCCTTCCTGAGCTGGTCGTCCACACACTCGAGGATACGTCGATACGTGTCCCTTGCCCATTCCATAGCCTTCTGATAAAGGATATGCTCCAGATCGGCAAGACTGGAGTTGAAATCTATAGAGGTATTGTTTAAAGTTGATATACAATCGACAGGCCGAAAGATGAGTCCCAACGTATTTTTCCAGTAAGTGTATGTCTTTTCTTTAGCGCAGGGTTTAAATATAATTCGCATAAGTTGATGCTCCGACCGTAATGACACCGGCATTCTATCGTGCGGGCAAAACGAGCGCATTCGGTATTCCATTCCTTTTATTTTGCGGATGAAAACAGTGCTACCCTATTGACAACCCCTGACAGGGTGCCTTACTATACTTATTAGCGGCCTATATTAAGGAGGCCATGAAATGAACGCCCTTAAAGTCATTGGTGCGATTCTGCTCAGCCTTGTCCTGCTTCTGGCTCTGTGCATCTTCGGTGCCGCTTTAACGATGAAGATGACTGCTTTTAACGCTTCCTTCATTACATCTCTGGTCGATGATATTCCTCTTATTGATATCATAGAAGAAGCCGCACAACAGGGAGAAACAGAAAATCCTGAACAATTCGACATCATCAAGGAAGCCCTCACCGAGAACGAAACAGCGATAAAGCAACGCATAATCATGCTTATCGACGATATCTATGACTATCTGAACTCGAAGACCGATGACCTCGACCTGGCACAAGCGCTGGGAGACTCCATACTTAACGCTGGTTTCGTCATATCGATAATTAATAATACCGATTTGACTCCGCTTCTGGAGCAAGCCATCGAAAACCTTATTGCAGAGGGGGGACTGCCGGCAGGTACCTCATATGATGAATATATAGACGATATCGCGGCTGATATCGAACCCTGGGTAAAGGAACAGGTGAGCATTCTGATTCCTCCTGCATTCGATTATTTGCTCGGCAGCAGCAATACCTTCGAGGTAATGATTTCCCTGGATGACTTGAAAGAAACGATAAAATCTTACCTGAAACAATCATTTTTATCATCGCCGCCGGCGCAATACCAGGGGCTATCGCCGGCTGAACTGAGTCAGGAATTCGATGCTTTATTCGAGGCATCATCCGCCGATATCCCATCGACGTATACCCTCGATGAGGAGCTGTTTGCCACTGAAGATGGGACATCACTGGCTGCAAATCTGGCAGCGACGGAACAAACCCTCAGCGATACGAGAGAGGGAATCAGGCTGTTCAATACCGCATTCATGCTGTTAACAGTGTTGATATTGCTGCTCACAGGGGGGATAATCCTCATTTATCGCAACGTTAAAGCGTCCACCCTCAATCTGGGGCTGCTTTCCCTTATCTATGGGGCAGGACTTATGATGCTCTATTTCGCTTCATCAATAATAATCCGTGATGCGATAACACAGCAGGATGTCGCATCCTATCCAGCCATAAGTGATTGGTTGATACAGATTTGCAGCAGTATGTTGTTTCCACTGCAAATCCTTTTTATCGTTTTCCTGATCATCGGAGTGGCATTGTTAGTGATATCCGGTACCTATCACCGGTGGCAGAACCAGGGTGTTTAGTAATTCAGGAGAAAGAGTTTATACACTTGCTGGGAATTGCAGTCCGGCGCATCGGGTTCGGATAAGATAAAACAGGCGATAAAAATTGATAACGTTTGCAAAAGCCATTACCCTGACATAGAGTATAAAAGCAGCAGCATACCCTGACATGTAACGGATGGCGCAAGCAGTTATCTTACATTTCATTTGAGAGGATACTGCAAGCACAATCCTCTCAATCTATGAGCTGCCCTCACCTATTTAACCTTTTTATTACAATATGTTATGCTATATAAATTCATTGAGAGCCAGCTGTTTACGGAGATAGAATGAAACTCGGTTTTTTGGAATTTGGCATCATCATTGCTGTGATACTGGTTATATACGGAGTAACCCGCTTGTCTAAGCTCGGGCAGGATAACAGTCGGCAACAGGTAAGATATACCCCTGAAGAAGAGTCTGCAATAAAGGAGAGGCGAATTGCCCTGATTGCAGCGCAGGAAGCAGAAGACGAGAGGATAAAGCAAACACGCCGCACCCGCGGGAAAATGATCGGATATATCTTGATTGGTGCCGGCATTCTGATAATTTTTTACCTTCTTTTCATAGTCAAATGGGTAGCTACCAGCCCCCTGTGGATACTGGGTCTTATTATAGCTGCCGTCGGCATTGCGATAGTTTATCAGACCAGAAGCAGGAAGTGATTCACATACTGTATTGACACAACGCATTACCGATGTTACACTACTTTTTCACTCTCACAAAAATACCTGTTTTATATATGGATAATTAGATGAAGAAATTCGGCATCGTATACCACCCATTGAATGAAGGGGCTTTATCCACTGCCAGGCAAATAGAGGCATTTTTAGTATCGCGTGGTCTATCAGCCTGGCTCTGTTCAGCATGGGAAGGAGATTTGCTGAAGTTAAACCTCCCTGAAACGGATTGTGCTATAGCCGTCGGTGGGGATGGAACTATATTGAGGACTGCCCAGGCTATCGTTCCACACGCCATTCCGATAATTGGCGTCAACCTGGGAAAACTGGGTTTTTTAACCGAGATTGCGCAGGGTGATGTTTTAGAAAAGTTGTCTATGCTGCTGGATGAAAGGGGATGGAAGGATGAAAGGACGATGCTCGAAGCAAAATTGCTTGATGACCAGAGACACGAGGTCCGCAATTTTTATGTGCTCAACGACATTGTGGTTGCTCGAGGAGAGATTGCACGTATAATCAATATAACAGCTTCGATAGACAACGAATTGCTGACCACATATAAATCCGATGGAGTTATCTGCGCTACCGCCACTGGTAGTACCGGGTACTCGATGGCTGCCGGCGGCCCGATACTGCATCCCCAATCACCTGATTATCTTTTATCACCCATAATGCCGCACATGAGCTTCGACAAAACACTGATTATTCCCCCCAAATCTACAGTACTCCTGCAGGTATCTGCAATCCATAAAGCCGTTTTAAGCATAGATGGGCATATCAGCCTGCCGATGGATGGAGGGGATATGGTGGAAATAAAACCCAGTAATGTAAAAACGTGCTTCCTGAGGCTTAATCCCCGGTCTTTCTACAGCACTCTGGAGAAGAAATTAAAGAGGTAGATACATGGAATACAGGGTAGAAAAGGCAAGAATAAGCGATGTCAGCCAGATACATAAACTGGTGAACCACTTTGCAACCAATGGCAAGATGCTGCCTCGCTCGTTGAGCGAGATATATGAAAATATTCGTGATTACTTCGTTGTTCGCGAAAATAGCGAAGTGATAGCTTGCGTTGCATTGCATATCAACTGGGAAGACCTGGCGGAAATAAAATCGATAGCAGTAATCGAAGAGCATCAGAGACATGGGGTGGGGGAAAAGCTGGTTGAAGCCTGCCTGAATGAAGCTAAAGAAATAGGCATTCCTTCAGTTTTTTGTTTAACGTATGTACCGGATTTCTTCGCCAAATGCGGGTTCGAACTGGTAGATAAGAAAGAATTGCCGCACAAGGTCTGGGGAGAATGCTATCGCTGCCCCAAATTTCCCGATTGCGATGAGTCCGCCCTCATTTATCATTTTAAGGAAGAGAAATAATATGCCTGAAGAAGTAATTTCCAGCAAGACTGTTTTTAAGGGCGATATACTAAACGTACGTATCGACGAAATCCGCCTGCCAGATGGCAGTACCACCACGCGCGAGATTGTCGAACATGGAGATGCAGTAGCTGTCGTTCCCATCGACAACGATGGTAATATTCTGCTGGTTAAGCAGTACCGCAGGGCTGCGGGGAGGGATTTGTTGGAAATCCCCGCAGGGGGAATCGAACCTGGAGAAAACCCGGAGGAAACCGTCAGACGCGAATTACAGGAAGAAATCGGGTATTTACCGAAAAAAATATCAGGGATGGGTGGATTCTACGCCTCACCAGGTTACAATGTCGAATACCTTTATTTGTATCTGGCTACCGACCTTGTCCCAGCCAAATTACACGCCGAGGATACCGATAGCATAGAAGTGGTGCCGGTTCCTTTGAAAAAAATTACAGACTATATAAAAGCCGGTAAAATCTGCGATGCCAAAAGCATCGCCGGCATCCTGTACTACATGTTTATCAGATAATAGTGTGACTGTCTTAAAACGTTATGCTGAGTCCGTGAGTAAGTCGTAGGGGCGGGCAATGCCCGTCCGCTGTATGCGGATGACCAATGGCCATCCCTGCGCAGTAATTAAGGACATAGCCAATCGGCCTTCCCCTCTCTGTGTGCAGAGAGGGGAATTGAAGGGGTGAGGTCTGAAAACGGCGGGGAGGGGAATCAACTCCCAAAGCCGTTTGTGGTAAAGTTATAAAGCCGTTCGTGGTGATATAAACAAGCCGTTCGTGGATGAGTCCCGACAAGTCGGGATCGAACCATAACGGCGGGGATAAGGCAATATGTTTTCTTCCGTTCGTTTGACCCTTCGACAAACTCGGCGAACGGAAGAAATATAG
>CAZJVO010000033.1:0-13439 GCA_964549815.1 uncultured Dehalococcoidales bacterium
CAATAAAAACCCATATTCTTGAATTCGTCGGGTACTGCCCCAAATGTAACAGGGAAAGTTAACCAGACAATCATGCAGCGGATAGTGAAGAAATTGCGAATGGAAAAAGAAAACGGTTGTCGATGCCGCTTCCTGTCTTTATAGATACAAATTTCAGGAGGACAGAAAATTGAAGGCAAATAAAATATCCAGAAGAAATTTCCTGGCGGGAACCAGCGCCTTGCTGCTGACAGGCTTGCTGGGAGGATGTAAACCTGATACGGTAACAACGACTCTCGACAAGACGACCACCGCAACGAAAACCGCCACCGAAACACTGACGCAGACAAGCACAGTTACAAATACGGGAACCGGAAGCGGTAACATGAAGATAATAGCTTCCATTACCACCGTCGGGGATTTTGTACGGCAGGTGGGGGGGGACAAGGTTGATGTCAGTATTATGGTTCCACCTGGATACGAACCACACACCTATGAACCAACCGCCAGCCAGATGGTTGAAGTCAGCAACGCCGTAGCCTATGTTAAGGTTGGTTCGGGCATTGAATTCGAAACCACCTGGATGGATAACATACTGGCACAGAACCCGGATATGGCGGTTATAGATTGCTCTTCGGGCATAGAAATAGTCAATGGAGACCCACATATCTGGAATTCGCCGGTCAATGCTCAACAGATGGTATTGAATATATACCATGGCCTAATCGAAATAGACCCCGAAAATTCGGATTATTATCTCGCCAACTGCGAAAGTTATATTGCAGAACTGGATGAACTCGACAGCTACATAAGAAGCCTTTTGGAAGGATATCAGAATCGCATCTTTTTGATATATCATCCGTCCTTCGGCTATTTTGCATCCGAATACGACCTGATGCAGCTGTCTGTGGAAGAGGAAGGCAAAGAAACAACCGCCCAGAAAATACAGGAGTGCATCGATGCTGCCAGAGCCAATAACCTGAATTATGTATTTGCATCCCCCTATGAGACCAGCGCCTATGCCGAGGCAATTGCAAACGAGATAGGAGGTAGTGTATTATATCTTGACCCGCTGCCCTCTTTATATATAGCTAACATGAGGAGTGTAGCGGCAGCTATCGCGCTGGAACTCGAATAAGCTATGGCCGAAGAAAAAGAAGTGGTTAAGTTCGAAGGTGTTTGGGTATACTATAATCACCACCCTGCACTGCAGGATATTAATCTCACCATACATGACAGGGATTTTCTAGGTATAATCGGCCCTAATGGTGGGGGTAAAACCACGCTGTTGAAAATCATGTTGGGCCTTTTGAAGCCCCGGCACGGGACCGTAACCGTGCTGGGTAAAGACCCTCGTGAAAGCCGCTCTCAGATCGGTTATGTCCCCCAAAAATCCTATTTCGATAAAAATTTCCCTATAGACGTCTGGCAGGTAGCATTGATGGGACGCTTCAGCCACACAGGGCTTTTCCGCCCCTATTCCCGCGAAGATAAAAAGAAAGCAGAGGAAGCCCTCGAGAGGGTCAGCATGCTGGAATACAGAAATCGCCAGATCGGTGAACTTTCCGGCGGCCAGCAAAAGAGGGTTTTTATTGCACGTGCACTATCATCCGACCCCCGTTTACTGCTGCTGGATGAACCCATGGAAAGCGTAGACCCAAAAGTACAGGGGGAACTTTACAGCCTGCTTAAAGAATTCCAGAAAGAAATGACTATCGTACTGGTTTCCCACGATGTTACGGCTGTTTCCATCTATGTGGATGAAATCGCCTGCTTGAATCAAACCCTGGTTTATCACGGGCCGAAGGAAATATCGGCAGAAGTGCTGGAAGGTACCTATCAGTGCCCTATTCACCTGATAGCTCACGGCACTATTCCCCATCGGGTTTTAAAGGAGCATCAGTAGTGTTTGAGATATTCGGATACCACTTCATGCAAAATGCCCTGCTGGCAGGATTGCTGGCATCAATAGCCTGTGGAATTATCGGTGCCTATGTGGTTTCCAAAAAGATAGTTTTTATCAGTGGTGGTATTGCCCATGCCTCCTTCGGCGGCATTGGGCTCGGCTATTTTATGGGTATCAACCCTGTTCTGGGGGCAACCGGCTTCAGCTTGATAGCAGCAATAGCCATGGGGATGACCAGCCGAAGAACCAGGCTCCCTGAAGATACGGTTATCGGCATGCTGTGGGCAACGGGTATGGCGCTGGGAGCCATCTTCATTAGCCTGACTCCGGGATATACGACCAATCTCTTCAGCTATCTGTTTGGCAATATTTTAACCGTGCCAGATTCAGAATTATTGCTGATATTCATTTTAGATATCATTATCCTGACAGTGGTTGCTCTTTTATATAAGGAATTTCTCGCTGTTTCCTTCGACGAAGAATACAGCACTGTTATCGGAATGCCAACAGAAAAAATATACCTCACCATGCTCTGCCTGATTGCCCTGACAGTAGTGGTAATGATACGAGTAGTAGGCATAATACTGGTAATAGCTCTGCTGACCATCCCCGCCTCGCTGGCGCGCCAGTTTACCCATGACATGAAAAAAATGATGGCCCTTTCTGTAATTTTCAGCGCCATCTTCACATTCGTCGGATTACTTTTGTCCTACTGGCTCGACCTTGCCTCGGGGGCAACCGTTATAATTACCAGCGTCATTATCTTTTCCGTTGTTCTGTTGATTCGCAAGATGTTATCCTCTAAGAAGTTGTCATCCCCCAAAATGTAGCCTATAATCAGTAAAACGTTACGGGGGAATTATATGAACCTTTCCGTTCAGCTGGCGCCAAAAAACAAGCGTGGGCTGTTGCTGTCCAATCCAGTCATGACAGCTTCTGGTACATTCGGCTACGGCACCGAGTATAGTTGTCTTATCGATATCCAGAAGCTGGGGGCTATCATCTGCAAGGGAACAACCCTGGAACCCAGAGAAGGCAACCCCCAGCCCAGGGTCTGTGAAACCAGAGGAGGCATGCTCAACGCTATCGGGTTACAGAATATCGGCGTAGAGGCACTGATAAAAGAAAAAGCCCCCGAATGGGCAAAGTGGCAGGTGCCGGTTATCGTTAATATAGCGGGGAAGACCATTGATGAGTATGCCAGACTGGCCGAAATGCTGGATAATGCAGGCGGCATCAGCGGGTTGGAAGTAAACATAAGCTGCCCTAACGTGAAAGCCGGCGGCGCCGAGTTCGGCACCAATCCTGATTCCGCTGCTGCTGTAACCTCCGCTGTTCGCAAGGCTACCTCCCTTCCCGTAATTGTCAAACTGACCCCCAATGTGGGCGATATAAGCAGTATAGCCGTTGCCGTAGCCGCAGCCGGAGCAGATGCGGTATCCCTCATAAACACCCTGAGGGGAATGGCTATAGATATCCATAAAAAGAAACCCCTCCTTGGCAATATCACCGGAGGGCTTTCAGGACCTGCCATAAAACCCATCGCCTTATCGATGGTATATGAGGCAGCTGGAGCAGTGGATATTCCGGTTATCGGCTGCGGAGGCATTTCAAATGCCACAGATGCCATCGAATTCTTAATGGCAGGCGCTACCGCTATACAGGTGGGCACCGCTATCTTCGTTAATCCACAAGCTCCCACCGACATTCTCAAAGGAATTGAAGACTTTATGAGCAAAAAGGGAATCGATGATATAAACAGACTTATTGGCATCGCCCGATGATACCAGAAGCTTATCTGGACGCCTTATATGTCTTTTAATATTTTATTCAATCGAATATATAAAAGGCTGAATAGAAGCACAGCCTGTCTGTTTACCTTTGCCAGCATTATTCCTCTGCTTTTAGCCGGCTGCGGCGGGGGTTCGGACTCACAAACCGAAACAGATACTGGTGCTTATTCGAAAATCGATTCCCTTATCGAACAGATAATGGAAGAGGAAGATATCCCTGGAATAGCTATCGTAATCGTACAGGGAGATGAAATAGCATACTGCCAGGGGTATGGGGTCGCCAGTATCGATAGCAGGCAGCCGGTGACGACCGATACCCTGTTCGACCTGGCATCCCTGACAAAATCGTTCACAGCTCTTGCCGTGCTTCTCATGGAAGACCAGGGGCTGATAGACATCGACGACCCACTGCAAAAATATCTCCCCAATTTTCAAATTGCCGACTCGCGGGGGGCAGAAATCACCATACGTCAGCTTCTCAATCAGACAAGCGGCATCCCGGGGATATTTTCCGAAATACTCATCTTCAACGACAGCTATGAGGGGATGCTGGCTTCACTGAGCAGCCTGAGATTAAATAACGACCCCGGAACTGCATTTGAATATGCCGACCTGAATTACTGCCTGCTGGGGGCACTTATCGAAAGAGTCTCAGGAATGACTTACGAAGAATATATGGATGCCAGTATCTTCACCCCGCTCGGCATGGACCATACTACAGTAGACCCTGAGGAAGCCATAGAAATGGGAAAGGCCGATGGACATCAGCCTATGTATGGCAGGGTTGTGGCTCGCAATATCCCGGCAATGAAAAGTGCCAGGCCAGCCGGCTGGGTGATGTCCTGCGCCGAGGATATGGGAAAATGGCTGCTGGTCCATCTGAACAGCGGCGTTTTAGATGGAAAACAGGTAATCCCGGCGGATGACATAGAAGAAGCGCATTCGATAGCCGTGCTGTACGAGGATAACAACGAGGAAATGGCATACGGAATGGGATGGAGCATCAGCATTAATTCCGATATCCTCTATCACTTCCATTGTGGAGATACTCCCAATTTCACCAGCGATATGCTGTTATTGCCCGATTACGATGTGGGGATTGCCGTGCTTGTCAACGGACAGGTAAGCAACATCAGCCATAGCATTGCCACCCAAATCGCCGACATATTATTTAACTTAGACCTGACTTCGATTAACGTGCCCTGGTGGGCACACTGGAAAGCACTGGATACCATCGCAATCGGAATTCTTTTTTCGGTAATCGGATTATTGGTTGTATGGATTTTTTATATATGGAGGCTATTCAGGCTATTCCGCGCAGGCAAAAGATGCTTCTTCTGGTCGAGAACGGCTGGCCCCTTGCCTCCGGTATGGCAGGTGGTGCTTTATTCAATGCCAGCAGTGATTATCTCAACGATAGCTATAACCGGGAATGTGGTAGTGGATACCCTGTTTGGTTATAACATATTCGAAGCCTTATCATTATTCGAGATGGGCGCACCTCCCGGACTGTATATCTCGGGGATGATGGCTATCGCTTTCTTATTGCTGTGGGGGCTGTCGATGATTCTGGTGGGTTTATTCATCCGGCTCCCCCAAACTAAATCCTAGAGTTCCGCGATTTTCTGCCCGGCCAGGTAAGCCTTTTCCAGCGCTCTGGGTTCCAGACTGATATTGCCAGCCTTATCTATTCCGGCAAAAACCAGCTCGCCAGCATATTCGATATCCAGGCTGACGAAGAGAGCTTTTACCGTGGCAATTGCCGGATGGAAGAGATTAGGCAATTTTTGCCCCCCTACCGAAATAAATAATCCCTTCCGCACCCGCTTATCCCCCAGCGGGGGGATATGCAGTTTATACTTCCTTGCCCACAGAGACTGGCAGCGGTCTACCATCAGCTTTGTCTGTGCAGTAAGCCCCATAAAATAGAGGGGGGAGGCGAGTACAAGCCTATCTGCCAGCATAAGTTCCCGGTAGACCATCTGCATATCGTCGTTGATTTTGCAGATTCCGGCTGCGAAGCAGGCATCGCAGTTTTCACAGGGGGCGATATTCAACCGGCTAAGAATAATCGTTTGCGTCTCTGCTCCGTTATTGGAGGCTCCACGCAGCACCTCGGCCAGCAGTTTATCGGTATTGCCATTACGACGGGGACTACCGGCTATGCCTAAAACCCTCATTAAAATTCACCCGCCAAAGATTCGAGGATGATTTTTTCCCGGGCTTCCATCTGTTCCGCCTCTTTATCCTCGATATGGTCATAGCCTAATAAATGCAGGATTCCGTGGATGATTAAAACAGCCACCTCCTTTTTTACGGAATGACCGCGTTCCTCCGCCTGAATAACCGCCTGCGGATAGCTGATAATCACTTCCCCAAGGTGTTTTATACCATCCGGTGGCGCTACAAAAGAGAAATCCTCTCCCTTTTCCGAAGGACATTCCTCCTGCATGGCAAAAGAGAGGACATCGGTCGGCCTATCGATGCCACGATAATCCCTGTTCAGTTGATGAATTCTTTTCTGCCCGGTAATAAGCAAGCTCACCTCAACGTTATCACCGGTATTTTCCATCTTGAGCACGGCCTCTATTATCTTCCTTAACCAGCTTTCGTCAAGGCAACTTTCGAAACCATCATCGAAAAGGATATCTATTTCCATAGTGCTCATCATAGCACAGGAATGAAGTATCCACAATCATTTCCGAGCGGAAATTATAGCAAAATGTCATGCTTCATCCCGATTCATCGGGATGAAGCATCCGGGGAGGAAACAACCAAAGCCGTTCGTGTCCTTTCCCGATATATCGGGACTCAGGATGCTCGGATAATAATAGATGGATATATACCGAATGTTGAGTTCCGTAAAACGGAACGAAATCCCGATTTATCGGGAAACCATAACGGCGGCGATTAACTCCGCCATTCAATATTATCAGGGCTGCGCTTTATTACATATGCGGGAACGGGTGGTTATTAAAGCGTTCTTGCCTGTTGCCGCAGATACCTTTGTGCTGCTTCTCCCCACCCCCCGGATTCTTCAATCACCCCTTGTGATTTCAGAATGACAATTCAATCGTTAACCCCGTAGAGACGAGCATCGCCCGCCCGCCGGATACAGAAACATAAATGAGGACGACCATTGGTCGTCTCTATGGTTTTTATTTGTCATGCTGAATTCGTGGTAACTTCAGTAATAAGACACGTTCGTGGTGAGTCACGACAAGTCGGGGTCGAAGGGTCTCAGAGCGGAAGAAGAAAGCATCAACTATAAGGAATTAAAGCTATCATAATCAGGATACTACAGGATATCCGGCACTTATCCACACATTGATGCCCCCTTGCATATTGTATACGTTTGTAAATCCCAGGTTCTTCATAATTTTCATAGCTGCTGCACTGCGGTTGCCGGTGCGGCAATATATCAAATAGGTTTTATTCCTGTCATAGTTATCCAGCGTTTCTTCGAAGTCATCATCATAATAGTCTAAATTAACGGCATTCTCTATGTGCCCAGAAGCATATTCAGAAGGTGTACGTACATCGAAAATAACGAAATCAGGATTGCTTTTATTATTCTGGATGAGTGTATAAGCCTCATCGACACTGGCGTTTGTAAACATAATATCTAAAGCACCTCCCGTATTACAGCTCACGACAAATATCAAAATAGCCGGTGATAATAATAGCATCCGAATAAGGCTAAATCTGTTCTTTTTCATCTCTATGCGCTACATCAATGGCTGGGATTGTTTCTTACCCCCTGTTTTTTCTACTTTGCTCACCGCACAGCCCACTTATTGGGGGTTCCGATGGAAAACATATTAATCGAACATATATGTTGTGTCAACAGGTATTAATCACCTGACCCCTGCGATTCCCTCTTTTCCACACGCAGCGAGGGGAAGGCGGCAGGTCAGCCCTTAATGTCTTCCTGATTCCCGATTTATCGGGATAAAGAGCACGGGGTGGGTAAAAAGTTATTAACCGCCCCACCTTAGATGCTTCGTTCGACCACCACGAATTCAGCATGACAGATACGAATAAATGCCATTGCGAGATTTCCCAAAAGGAAAAGTGAAGTAATCACTACAAAGCCATTTCATTACCGCGCCTCATCTTAGATGTTGAGTCCCGACTTGTAGGGGCGAATGAGGGGGTAAGTCCTTTTGGGATTCCGCATGACAAATTCTCTCCTTTTCTGAATACGAGTCATTGTTGGTAGATTATAATTCGTGATATACTTTGAGCATATTTACAGAAGCAGGTGGTTTTTGAAGGGTAAGGATTTATTATCGATAGCCGACCTGAACAGGGATAATATTCGTTTACTGCTGTCAGGTGCGGAAGAGTTTAAGTTAAAAGGTGGGAACTCAGCTCTCAGCGGCAAGGTGCTGGCTCTATTGTTTGAAAAGCCATCCCTGAGAACGCGGGTCAGCTTTGAAGTTGCCATGTATCGGCTGGGCGGCAAAGCATTGTACCTTTCTCCAGCGGAAGTTGGGCTGGGCAAACGCGAATCGGTCAAAGATGTAGCCTGTGTCCTCAGCCGTTTTGTGGATATTATAGCAGCGCGAACTTTCAGCCATAATACTGTGGAAGAACTGGCAAAGTATGCTGCTGTGCCGGTTATAAATGCCCTATCCGATTTCGAACACCCCTGTCAGGCTCTTGCCGATGTTTTAACCATCGATGAAAAGAAAGGGGCGCTTGAGGGTTTAACCATAGCTTATATCGGGGACCCCAATAATGTATCCAACAGCCTTATGCTGGTGGCTGCCATGTGTGGGATGAACTTTAGGGTTGCTTCCCCCCGGGGGTATAAGATAGACGAAGGCGTTTTGCATCTGGCTCGGAGGTATGCAGCGGAAAGCAATGCCGGGATTGTTTGTACAGAAGACCCGCGAATAGCTGCATCCGGTGCCGATGTCGTTTACACCGATACATGGGTAAGCATGGGGCAGGAAGAAGAGGCTGAAAAGCGGCGCAAGGCATTCGAAGGATATCAGGTAAACAGCAAGCTTATGTCTCTGGCAAAAAAGGAAGCGATTTTCATGCATTGCCTGCCCGCTCATCGCGGCGAAGAGGTTTCCGATGAAGTAATAGATAGCGCTGCTTCGGTGGTCTATGACCAGGCGGAGAACCGCATGCATATTGCCGGGGCAATATTGCTTTATCTACTGGGTGGGCTGAAGGACTCGCCGACAGGCTATCGATAAGAGGGGGTTAGTGATATGTTTACAACCATGCTCTCCCGCGGTTGGCCTTTAATCGTTATAACGGCTCTGGCTATAGCTGGCACCTGGCTGGAATGGCCTATCGAGATAATGGCAACGGCGATGGGTGTTATCCTCGTTATCGGGCTGGCAACTCTTGCCATAGGCGCCCGGGAGAAAGAAATAGAGCGCCTATCTTCTAAACTCAAAGAGCTTACCGGATATTTCATACGCAGGTTTATGGCAGATTCCGCCCAGTCTATATTTGTTATCATAGATACTTTGTTTAAAACCGATAATCCCAAAATATGGGAATGGGCGCGTGCCTGCGATATGTCTGCCCGTGTTTTTAACGCATGGACCAACGGGCTTTTAACGCGTCTTGAGTCCGATAACAAGACCGGCAGATTCAGCATATACCTCCGTGGCTATACCAATGAGCTGTGGATAATCAATAACCTGTATTATGAGTATATCGAACAGTTTTGTGAGGTTGCCGAAAAAATTGAGGTTCCTGAAGAAACGAAGGAGCAGTACGGTAAATTCGTGGTCGAATACAATGCCTTTGCTGCCCAGTTTCGTGAACTTGTATCCGAGATGAGGAAGGTTGCACGTACCGAGATAGAGCCGCCGAGCATTAAAAACGCCAGGGAAATAGCGGCGGCTCCGGCACAACAACTATCCTCTTTGAAAACCAAAAAATAATCAGTCTATCCATTTGTCTTGAACAGCATTTAATCGAGCAGGGGATGGTTGGAGGTGGTCTTGACCAGACCGATTGTGGCAATTGTCGGCAGACAAAACGTGGGTAAATCCACTCTACTTAATCGTCTGGCAGGCAAGCAGATATCTATAGTAAGCGATGTGCCCGGAACTACGCGTGACCGTATTACCGTTAATGTTCCATGGCAGAACAGGGAGTTCACCATCGTGGATACCGGTGGGCTGGAGCTGATCTCCACTTTCGATATGGCGCAGGCCGTTAACCGTCAGGTTATGAATGCTGTGGAGGAGGCAGACCTCGTCCTCTTTATTGTGGATATTCGGGATGGGGTAATACCATCCGATTTGGAGATAGCACAGCTATTACGATGCTCTAAAAAGCCAGTGCTGCTGGTCGCCAATAAGGCGGATAACGACAAACTGGTTGCAGGTGCGGCGGATTTCTTTCAGCTGGGGCTGGGGGAGCCATCGGTAATCAGCGCTTATCACGGGCTGGGTATCGTGGATTTGCTGGATAGGATTATCTCCATGCTCCCCGATGCGCCTGAGGTGAGTGCTCCCGAAGCTGCTGAAGATGTGCTAAAGATAGCGATTGTCGGCAGGCCAAATGTTGGCAAGTCGCTGCTGCTGAATAAACTTCTGGGAGAGGAGAGGTCTATCGTCAGCGATATCCCCGGGACAACTCGTGATGCCATAGACACGCCACTTGACTTTATGGGGCAAAGTGTGTTAATTATTGATACAGCAGGTGTGCGGCGAAGAGGCCGTATAGAGTCTGGTGTTGAGCAATATAGTGTATTGCGCTCGTTTAGAGCAATAGACAGAGCAGATGTCGTTTTGCTGGTTCTGGATGCAACGGAGCTGGTTACCGCGCAGGATATGCATATTGCAGGATATATACAGCAGGAAGCCAAGGGGATTATAATACTGGTTAATAAGTGGGATTTAGCAGCGGATTTAACTGCCGCTAAGTGCGAGAGGGAGATCAGGGGGAAGATGAAGTTCTTATCATATGCCCCAATTCTTCGAATATCGGCTAAACTGGGGGAGGGAACAGAAAAAATAATTCCCCTGGCCTCACGGATATATAAAGAAAGACATAAAAGGATACCTACCGGAGAATTAAATAGTTTTATACAGCGTGTGATGGCATCCCATGCTCCTCCGAGAAGCGGTACCAAACAGCTCAGTTTGTTTTATGCTACTCAGGCTGAAACCAGCCCCCCGACATTCGTGTTCTTTGTCAACGATGCCAGGCTGGTTCATTTCTCCTATAAACGCTATCTGGAAAACAACCTGCGTGACGCTTTTGGTTTCGAGGGAACACCTGTTCAACTCATATTTAAACCAAGGGGTGAGCAATGTTAATAGCCAAGTTTATTCTTGTAGCTTTTATCGGGTATCTGTTGGGGTCCATCCCTTTTGGACTGATTGCCGGTAAGCGTAAGGCTAAGATAGATATAAGGGATTACGGAAGTGGGAAGACTGGTGGTACCAATGTTCTGAGAACTCTTGGTAAGAAGGCTTTTATTGTTGTAGCCGCTTTTGATATTGCGAAAGGCGCACTGGCGGTGGTCATTGCTGGCGTTATCATTGGTACAGATTCTATTGCTATCGGGGAATATGGCTATCTCGGACTGGTTTTTGCCCAGGCGCTGGCAGGCCTTTCGGCAGTTGTCGGACATATCTGGCCGATATTTATTAAATTCAGGGGTGGGAGGGGAGTTGCCACTTTTATGGGGGGATTAATTGCTTTGTGCCCTGCGGCCGGGCTTTTTGGCGGAGAAGCACTTATTATTACCGCCGGCATTACCGGTTTTGTATCGCTGGGTTCTATAATTGGTGTAGTAGGGGCTTATGCCATACTTATTCCGCTTACCATAATGTATGGCTTCCCTCTGGAATATCTGGCATATGTATTAGCAGGCACTCTACTGATTATTTTTATGCACCGTGATAATATTAAGAGGCTGGTTTCAGGCAAAGAACGTAAGCTGGGTCAGAAGGCGGAGCATATCCAGCACGGGAATCAGAGCTGTAGTTCCGGTGATTCCATGATTGGTAGTGCGAAAGTCGTTCAGCAGTAGATTATTATGCCGAAAGTTGCGATAGTAGGGACTACTGCCTGGGGTATAACTCTGGGTATGGTTTTAGCCAATAAAGGCACAGATGTCAGGTTATGGGCAAGAACTGAAGAAGAGGCTAATAGGCTGACCCAAAAAGGGCCTGACCCTCGGCAGCTTCCCAATGTGGTTTTCCCCTCACGATTGACGGTTACCAGCTCTCCCCAAAAAGCATTATCAGATGTCTCAGCCGTTTTGCTGGTCGTTCCATCTCAGACCATGCGGCAGAATCTGCTGGTGGTAAAGAGTTATATTACCGATAATATGCTGGTGATAAACGCTTCCAAGGGGCTGGAATACGGTTCTAATAAGCGCATGTCACAGGTGATAGCAGAAGAGCTCTCCGATAGCTGCCATCACAATATTTGTGTCCTCTCTGGTCCTAATTTACATAAAGAAGTGCTTGCCGGATTGCCGGCTTCGGCAGTTATAGCGGCAGAAGATAACGCTATTGCGAAAAAGGCGCAGAAACTGCTTACCGCTCCCAATTTTTCTCTCTATACCAATAATGACGTAATTGGGGTGGAGCTGGGCGGAGCACTGAAAAATGTCATAGCTCTGGGTGCAGGCATGGTCGACGGATTGGGATATGGCGATAATGCCAAGGCTGCTTTTATTACCAGGGGTTTGACAGAAATGGCTGCTCTCAGCCTTGCTCTGGGTGCCAATCCGATGACGCTCTCCGGTTTGTCTGGATTGGGAGACCTTATAGCCACCTGTGCCAGCCCTTTGAGTCGGAATCACTATGTGGGGGTGGAGTTAACCAAAGGGCGCACCCTGGAAGATATAACTTCGGCCATGGTGGGGGTGGCAGAGGGAGTGGCTACCACGGCAGCCGTAAACGATATGGCTAAAGAACTAAACCTTGAAATGCCGATTGCGGAAAAGATGTATCAGGTATTGTATAACGGCGCCGATGCTCGGCAGGTGATTACCGAAATCCTGGGCGCTAAGGGCAGACATGAGCTTGCTGGCAGGCGTTGGGACCTCAAAAAATTATTCAGACGCCCTAAGAAAAACAATGCGAGTGCCTGACTGCCCTATAATTTTGGGTATCCTAACCGCTCATCCCGAAATATCTTGTGGAATTTCTTTTCATTTATAATACTTCATATCTATGCGAACCCTGAATAAGTCTCTGGGGATATAAGATTATAGTGATTTCGAATATATATATAATCCATCAAACAGTAAGGGCTTTTTCAGAGGTTTCCTATCTATTTTCTATTTTTGACTTTGGTGTCCGTTAGTTCCATCCTGCCTCATGACAAACGTGATTCATGTCATCCTGAGACCACAAAGGGTGGCCGAAGGATCTATGGGGCGGGGAGTAAAAGATGAATTAACCCCTCCCCGGATATTGAGTTCTGGCAAGAACGAAATCCCGATTTATCGGGACTTCGTTCGACCACCACGAACTCAGCATGACAGGTGCAGTTATTGTCATTCTGAGGTCCCGATAAATCGGGACTGAAGAATCTATGGGGCGGGGGCATACGCCTTCCCCTGGGGGAAGGTGTCCCGCTGTTAAATCGGCGGGACGGATGAGGGTTATTTATTTTATATCTCACCCCTTCAATTCCCCTCTCCGTACACAGAGAGGGGAAGGACGAGGAAACTTTATTGTCATCCTGGGAGTCTGTATATAGACTATATTTCTTCCGTTCGCCGAGTTTGTCGAAGGGTCAAACGAACGGAAGAAAAC
>CAZJVO010000034.1:0-13337 GCA_964549815.1 uncultured Dehalococcoidales bacterium
GTCTCTGGTTCGAATCCAGAATCGCCCACCATATCCAATGTTTTACGCCTGTGTTCTATTTAGCCGTTCCACCGGCAGATTTTATATTGGGGGGTTAGAGCATCCCGATAAAATCGGGAGAGTCTCTGGTTCGAATCCAGAATCGCCCACCATTTACTATTTGGGGAGACGGGCTTTAATTTGATGTTAGGGGGAAAAGGTAGGTCGCCCGTTTTTGTTAAGGATATCCTGTAAGGCTTCCAACATTTTACGGATATCATATGGTTTAGCAACCATAGCCATAAATCCATAATCTTTGAAGTTTGGCATTGCAGATTCATTAACATAACCGCTGGAGATTATAGCTTTTACTTCAGGGTTAATTTCAAGCAGTTTCTCCATCACTTCTTTGCCACCCATTTTATCAGACATAATCAGGTCCAGGATAACGGCATCAAAAGATGCCCCGGATTTTTCTGCGTTAAGGTATAACTTGAGTGCTTCAGTTCCATTTCTGGCAAGTGCTGCCTCATATCCGGCTTTGCTCAATATTCTATCAAGCAGTTGGAGTACTACTTCCTCATCATCCATCACCAGAATTCTACAGCGACCTGGCGGAGCAGCAATTTGGTGTTTGCTTGAATTTGATTGGTAGTGTTCAGTTTTCACAATTTTATTTTATGAATTTTCATCGATGAAAATATAAAAATACATTAATTACCGTTATAAATCGTATACGAATTAGATAGAACCGATTCTATTACAGGCTTCATTTTTTGTCAATTATTGATGCTATGTGATGTGGTATCCTGTATAATAATAGTTATAAAGTTTTTTGGGGATGTGGTAATGTAATAGTACATTTGTCCTGCTCGTCGGCGGTATTTTATATGCCGTTAAAATATAAATCTGTCATAAGGGGGGAGATATGCCGGTAAAATTTAAATTCGATAATACGAAGTTAAATGCATTGCTTCTTTTACATCAGGCTTATGATATGGTGTTGAAGGTCGAGGAGACTGTATTTGCCAAATCAGGGTTAACGCCCCAGTATAATGGGGTACTGATGGCGATAAAATACTCGAAAGGGCCGGTTACCATTAAAGATATTGCTAACTGGCTTGATCGCAATAGTAACTCTATCAGCACTCTGATTGACCGCATGCAGAGGGATGGTCTGGTGCAAAAACTGGAAAGCGAACATGACCGCAGGGAAGTGCAGGTAGCGCTTACCAGTAAAGGCGAGGAAATGTTCTATAAAGCCGATGCTGCGGGATGGAAAGTCATCGAAGGGGTATTGAACGGAATCCCTGAGGAAGACCTGCGGTTGTTAATCAATCAACTGGAACAGATAAGGGATAGGGCATTTGATTATCTCTCCCCTGGAAATTCTATAAAAGAGGTAAAAACAATCAAAGGGGCAGGGGATAAGGGTCTCTTTGCGAAGAAGCGTCCGTCAAATAAGGCTTGAGTCTCTTATAGTTAAGATTTGTTTGTATTTCATGAGACTATTTTGGGTTGACGGTTACAGGAATGGTGTGAAGGCCGCAGGGGACACTGATGGTGCTTGGTGCTTATTAAACCGACTAGGACAAATTCCCGGTTTGTTTATAAAAATCCATTGCGCACCTGCATATTATATGCGATAATAAAATTGTAAGTACTTTAGTTCGGTGAGGTGTAGCATGAATGGAGCGAGTAATTTTTGTACAAAATGTGGAGTGCCTCTGGGGGCAAATGCACGATTTTGCGCCAGTTGTGGTGCGGCAGTTGTGCCCCTGAGTAAAGAAACAGAGGCCGCTTCAACATATACAGCTCCACCTGTAAATATTCAGCCGCCGGTTGCTCAGCCGCCGGTTTATCAGGCACCGCCGGCTCCTCAGCCAATTCCTCCGGTTTATCAAGCACCCCCACCTCCTCAGCCAGCTCCTCCTGTTTATCAGCAGCCGGATTATCCCCCGCCTCAGGAGGCTTACTATACACCTCCGCAGGCAACTTCCTCCTATGGCTATCAACCGCCACCTGCCGGAATCCCGGGGGAAATGATTATCGGAATTATTCCCAACGCCACCAAAAAGAAAAATCTTATAATGTCGGAAACTTACAATATTATAGTTACCAATCATCGTATGATTTGCGCTTTGATGACCTCCGAGATGATTAAAGAAGAATCTGCCAGGCATAGAGGCGAGGGCGTCGGTGGCTTCTTTAAAGCCATGGGCAGCGGTTATAATTTATGGCAGCGTTATTTGCAGATGCCGCCGGAAATAGCTCTGCAGGAGAACCCGGGGAACTTTGCAATATACATGAGCCAGATACGCGGGGTAAAATTTAAGCCGGATACGGTTTTGTTCAGCAAAGGTGGGGTAAGCGTTGGTTTTAAAGGGGGTTTTGGAGGCGGAGATGACGATGATAAAAATACCAAACCGCTGGAAATCGATACGATTGCCGGTAAGTATAAATTCGAAATCAATGATATGTATCAGCAGCAGATTGCCGAAACGCTAAGAAAGGCCGGGCTGATAAGATAACGGCTTTAGCCAGTTGAGCAGGCGGTTTATTTTTGACTGGCTTAATACTTCGTCTGCGAGAACGATGAATGAAATACTCCCTGCATCTTTTATCGATAGCCTTTTGCCGCAGGAGCGGAAGGTGCAGGGATGGTTGGTTCAAATAACAAAATGTTGCAGGCTTTTTTGGTCATTTATTGATAAATCAGCCGACCCTCCACGTGTCTACCTATGTTCTGGTGATTTTTCAGGTACTCTTCCAGCGCCTCCTGCACGGAAGTTGCTATTACCTTCGATTTGCCGTGCAACGTCAATTCTTCATTGGTGATATCGAGGTAGGCGGCTGAATTGGAAATATGGTATCCGATGAGCCCGATAGAGTATTTCCTGTCATCAATAACTGGTTGCCTATCGAATTCCAGAGAGAATAATTCATGAGCAGCATCATTATAGATAGCACGGATTCTGCCGTTTACCTGATAGCATTCCCCCTCGCTATTGCGGTTTTCCGGCCGCATGATATGGTCAAAGATGCGTTTTAGCTGGGCCCCGGTAATAACAAAACGCGATAGATAATCATTGAAAGGGAAACAGGCTCGGAAATCCTTCAGGGTAACTGCCGGACCCAGTTCCTTGCTCCTGATTGAGCCGGAGCCGACCAGCATTACATCACATTCCGCTATTTCGGCCAGCGCATCGGCAAAAAGGTTTCCCAGGGAGGTTTCCACTTCTCTGCTGGGATGGGTCATCACATCGGTAAACTTACAAATGATGGTGTTGTACTTGCGGTCAATTTCATCCGCAAAACTATCGATATATCCCTTTAATTTGATATCCGGTTCGGCAATGCCCTGCTCGATGGGTATCAGCTGCCACTTCCAATCGACGATGCTGTTTGTATCGTCATCTACCGTGATATCGAACCTGCCTATCTGATTGGTGCCAACCCCTGCCTGAGCAATAAGCACATTGTTGACTGTTGTAGGCTGCTGCAGGATGGTATGTGAATGACCGCCGATAATCATATCTATCCCCCATTCGGGTTTTAAGAGCTTTGCCAGCTCGATATCGGATTCGTAGCCTATATGAGTAAGAAGAATCGTAAGGTCGACATCGTCATTCTTATAAGCATCGGTGATGATGCCCACCTCGTGAGCGGCATCCTCCAGCGAAATGAAGCTTCCTACTACCTTGTCTTTTTTAACGGCGTCGATTACTTTTTCTGTTATTATGCCGATGAGCATTATATCAAACCCGTCCATATTTAGAATGAGGTAGGGGCGCATCAGGCGTTTCCCATATTTTTTGATATAGATGTTGGCAGTAACGATGGGGAAATTGGCCATTTTTTCCAGAAACAGGAGGTGGGGCAAGCCGTAATCGAATTCATGGTTCCCCAGTGAAACAGCGTCAGGGGATAGATAATTCATGATTTCCATGGTAGATATGCCCTGGTACTCGGTATCTATCAGCGAACCCTGTAGCATATCTCCTGCAATTACATAAAGTACATTTTTTTCTTCGTGCCTCACCTTATTAACATAACCGGATAAAAGTGCCAGCCCCCCGACCAGTTTATCTGAACCTGATTTTACTTCGGTTAAAAAGTCCCCGTGCATGTCATTTGAATGTAAAATTGTGAATTTTTTAGTCATCCCCATGCATATTCTCCTTTCATTAATATGATGATGAAAAGTCCGATAGATAAACTCACAATGTTGAATCGGGCCCTTTGCTTATATTATACAGCATTTATTCGGGATTGGGGCTGATATTTTCCTTATATTTCATCGCTGTCTATCCGGAGATGGGTTTTTGCTATCCTTCTGACGATGTTCCGGGCGTTTTCCTCCTGGCCGGCTGGTATCGGTATACGTACCGTATATGAATTACGTCCGTTTCTAGCCGGAGCCGAGTAGGTGATGGTAATCCGTGGGCTTTGATTTTTGGGGCTGTCATAATAAATAGCTTCCAGTATGTTTCCCAAACTGTTCCAGACATGAACCTGCCGGTTAAGATAGACTCCGTCCAGCGATATATAGGCCTCTCCCAGATGCCTTTTATTATTCAAATAATTACCGAGTGTGGAAAAGAATGCTGCCATCCCGACAACAGCGATTATCCCCAGGATAATCAGTGCGATAATCAGGGCATTTTCCTGCACGATGGCAAAAAGGATGATGCCGACTATCATGGAAATGATGGCAATAAGGATAAAAAGCCCGCGTTTGGCTGCCGCATCTTCCTTATGCTCTATCTCGGTATAAAGTTTCCACTCCTCCGGTGTATAGGTCCAGTGTGCCAGTATATTTTCGCTCAGCATAATGCGGTCAAGGCTGGCAGCCAGGCGAAAATAGATAATGGCAGCGATTATTCCTACCATGGCTATGAAACCGCCGCCTATCGAAAGTGCAAAACCGCCGTCGAAACCGTCCATTCCAACTATTCCAGGGATAAAGATTATGATTATTCCGATAACAGCAATTCCCAACCATATCAAAGCTGTTCGGCGCGGCGGATTATTTTTTATATCCATCGGTTTTGCTCTCCTGTTGTTATATGGGCATTTTTGATTATATTCTATCATTTGCTCATCTATCAATTCCCCTGTATTTCTTGCGAGGAGAAAATATTTCTGGGTCTCTTTCGATTGAAGACTTGTATGTTTGAGGCGCAATGCTATCTTGACAGCTAATACTGCGGGTCTTAGTATTAACGTGTTTAATCCAATCGTAGATTGTTAAAATGGCGGAGGGTTATGGCGTTTATTTGCAGGGTCTTCGATATTATGCACGGCCCCGGAATATTTGAGGCAGTCTGGCATTTTCTAACCAGTGTCAGTATTCTCAGGCCATCCGAATTGTCTGCCGCTTCAGCCGTACTTGGTGCAGGTATTATCAATTACGATAGAGTAAGGGTTGCCGAGGGGAAAATTCTTTCCGTAATTTTTAAAATGAATGGCAACAGGGCATTTACCACTTTTCATACCATCAATTTCCCCAGGAAAAGCGGTCGCTCGAGAGAGCGCCTGGATATCATGGTGCACGAACTGGTTCACGTTTTGCAATTCGATAAGGTCGGCAGCTTGTATATCGTGCAGTCATTAAAAGCCCAGTTTAAAGAGGGTTACGATTATGGCGGCTGGCAGCAGCTATCGGAGGATTGGAATAACGGCAGGCATTTCCGTGATTTCAACAGGGAGCAGCAAGGACAGATAGCACAGGATTATTATAATAACGTCCTTGTCGCCAATCTCCCTGATGATGACCTCGTTAGTCTGGCATATAAACCGTTTATAGATGAGTTGAGAAGTGGAGATTTATAGAATTATCGATGAATAGTTGCCCCCTGTCGAATATAGCAGGGGACATACTTATTCTGCAACAAACCGTATCTTGCATTCGGTTCCTGTCAAATTTTTATTATATCGAGAGCGCTATCGGGTTAACCTGCCACGGATACATACTGCCGTCAGATTAGGCCCGCTGTGGGTTCCCAGTATCGGCCCTATTTCTCCCATGATTATCTTCTCCCTGGGATAGAGGGGAGCTATGCGGTCGGCAAGGGCATTGGCCTCATCCTGTTTGGTATTATACATAATCGCCAGGTCCTTGACTTCGCCTTCCCTGATGGCCCTCTCGACGGACTCATATTGTTGTTCCAGCCCTTTGGAGTAGCTGCGCGCTTTGCTTATTGGAACAACTTCGCCGTCTTTCAGTCCGAGCAGGGGTTTTATATTCAGCATGGAACCCATCAGGCTCTGTGCCTTTCCGATGCGGCCACCCTTGGCAAGGTATTTCAGGGAGTCGAATAATACCAGGAAATGGATTTCGGGAACGGCTTCTCTGGCCAGCTTTACCACTTCTTCCATGGTCGCCCCGGCCTGAGCAGCTTTGGCGGCAGCTATACACACCATTCCCTGTCCGATAGTAATAGAAAGCGTATCTATTATCTCGATGGGGCAGGTGGTTTTCAGGCTTTCTCGTGCCTGCAGCGCCGATTGAATGGTGCCGCTGAGCTTAGCCGAAAGGTGCAAGGAGACGATGCCGTCGGCATCTTTGGCTAACTCCTCATATACCTTGATGAAATCCACTGGTGAAGGTTGGGAGGTATTGGGGAAAACATCGTCATTGACCAACCTCCTGTAAAACTCTTCATTTGAGATGTCCACTTTATCTCTGAAAACGTCATTACCGAATCTTACATACAGTGGAACTACAGAAATATCCAGCTCTTTTAAAAGCTGCGGTGGGATATCTGCACTGCTGTCGGTTACGATTTTTACTGCCATAATTCTACTCTCCGTTTTTACTGAGGTTATTTTTATTATCTATCTTGCCGTTTGTGATAGCCTGCTATGAGGCTATTCTAATCATAATATCCTGTTGACCTATCTGCTATCCATCGGATTTCCTTATCGGGATCTGCATCAACTCATCTCTGTTTAACTATAATTCCAGATGCATCCCTTTTTGCCGTTATATTGAAGAAATAAGGAGATAAAAGCAGCGTAATTATAGTATATTCCCCCGCCCTGCAGGTGATAAATAACTCATAATGCAGTAACAGTTTATAGGAAGAGAACTATGGTGTCAAACAGATTGCTCGGCGAAGTGCGTTTCAATTTTACTGTTGATTTATTATACTTATGCTTATTATCGAATCGATTTATCGATAAGAAAGGAATGTCATTTATGAACTATGACGGGATAATTATCGGGTTGACTTCATTTTTAATAATAGGATTATTTCATCCTATTGTTATCAAAGCTGAATATTACATAGGCAAGAAAATATGGCCGGTTTTCCTGATTTTGGGGATTATCCTTATTGTTATATCCCTTTTTATAGACCAGTTCATGATATCAGCCTTTGCTGGATTAACCGGATTTGCCTTCTTATGGAGCATTCATGAGGTTATCAAGCAGGAAGAGAGGGTGGCAAAAGGCTGGTTTCCTGCTAATCCGAATAAGAAATCGCAGCAAGTGGTCCCGTGATTAGATATCCTGTTTCATAAATCCTCCGCAAGGGGTTATAGATTCAGTTCAGAGTGACAGGAGGCCCAGGTGGAAAAGATAAAATTAATAACGGGGTGGATAGCGGTTTCCATAACAGTATTGCTTTCAAGCATATGGGCATACTGGGGTACTATCGAGAATTTCCATGAGGGATGGTACTCGACTTTTTGGGAAAATATGGGGATGTTTCTTTTTCAGTATCTTCTTTTCCCGATTGTTTTTATTACTCTGGCACTGGTGATATTAAAATGGAAGAAGACCGGGTTGCTGCTGCATTTTATTGCCGCCGGTTTTTGTGTCTGGTTTTTCAGTGGAGCCAATTTTAGCGTACTGGGGCTGCTCGTAGTAATCCCGTTAATTGTTTTGGGGCTGATGTATTATTTCGGAGAGCCGCCGCCGCGAAAATGGGCGTATCTGGCTATCATTGTTATTCCGCTGGTTATCGTTCTGGGTATTTCCGTGAATGAAGGGATAAAAATATCGCAAAGGGTCGGTGACGGGAATTATGATGCAGTGGTTGTCGAAGGAAACGGTGTGACCCTGGTTTGGGCGCCGAGAGGCCCCGGTTGGCCGGATGAGGGAGTCTCCTGGGAAGAAGCCAACGAAATCTGCAAACACCTTTCCGAGGATGGCACGACCATTATGGAGGAAGAACAGAATATTTGGCGGTTGCCGACTGTTGACGAAGCAGTCCGTTCGATGATGCTGCACGGGGAGAATGCCGGTGGAATATGGTATGCGGAAGAAGAAAGGGCGGTATATGACATAACTCCCGACAAGGAATCGCCTTTATGGGATGTGCATTCGAAGGTAATCTATTACTGGACATCGGAGACATATGCAGGTGATGAGAGCAGGGCTTATATCGTTGTCTATCACGGCGGCGTCTATAACAAGCTGAAAACAGACTCACAGGATTACCTGAGCTTCAGGGCGGTCAAGGATGTTGAAAATCCATGACTTGTTGTTGCCGGAAGGGTAGTGTGTTTAAAAACAATTATCGGGATTACCACGACCCTCCGGTAATTCCGATAACTGCAGGCGAATGAATTGAAAAAGAATTTTTACACCTTAGTCTTTTAAAATCGAACTTATTATAACATATCAGTATATCAATGTCAACATACCGATTTCTAAATATTATTTCATTGCCCTGGCAGATAAGATAGCTGCAGAGATAAACTTTTACGATTGGCAGTAGTTCAAATAGCCTGATGAGAATTTATGAACAGGATAATTGCAGGTGCCACATTATTTTAATCAGAGTCATCATATAATGCACTATATCAAACAAAACATAGCGATGAAGTGTTTTTATCCCACTGTTATTGCTGAAAAGATATCCGCTATCGGGACATGGGGTCCCGATAGCGGATAGGGGGTACACTGCACAATATCGTGAGGAGTTGACTTCCGACAATCGAATAAAACTATACTTGCTTCCCCAGCGAATTGGCTACCAGCCTGTCGTACTGTTCCTGAGTAATGTCGCAGTGATAGAAAAGGTTGAAGTATTCCGATACCTCTGCATATACATCGTACTGAGCAACATCCGGATAAAGTAATTGTGCCAGCCATATCATTCCCAGGTATCTCTGTACAGATGGTGGGAAGCCCATCCAGTTATATGGACCATAGGGGACTTCGTAATAATCGCCATTTGCAATGGCGGTAATAGTAGACCAATCGGCATTTTCTCCCACCGTGCTGTAGATGCTGTTGGTACTGAAGATGATAACATCAGGATCCCAGAGCATGATTTGCTCCAGGTCTACTTCGTTGCCAGTCCCCTTGCTGGAAGGATTGTCGACCACAGCCAGATTATCGCAAAGCAGGTCGATGATTTCGGCATGATAAGAGCCCATGGCAATCACATTGAGTCCGGTATCGCCGGTGCAATACAGCATTTTGACCTTGTTTCCTTCACCTACTGCTTCTACGATGGCAAGGGTATTAGCGTATACCTCATCGCAATAATCCGCAATAACCTCGGCTTCTTCTTCCATACCAAGAAGTTCACCCAGCATGCGGTAGCAGTCACCCATTTCTGCTGTATATCCATCGATGTGAACGAATGGAATGCCCAGCTGTCCCTGGATTGTATCCAGGTCTTCTGCCATGTTGTCTTTCTGTTCGCCTACATCGATAATGATTTCTGCGCCGGTAGCAGCAATCTCTTCCAGATTCAGAGTGCCCTTGCCTCCATAGAGCTGGCCTAGTATGGGAAGGTTATAATATTCGGGGTCTATAAATTCTTCGGCTGAAGTATCGAAGGCATTAGCAAGTCCAACCAGTTTATCCGGGCAAAGAGCAAACAGGACTATCTGTGTCAGAGGCCCGGAGAGAGCTACTTTGGTGATATTTACAGGAATCTCGACTGTGCGTCCCAGTGAATCGGTGAAACTCCTGGTTGTCGGCTCGACAGTGGTCGTTTCGGTAACAGTGGCTGTCTGGGTGGTTGTATTGATTACCGTGCTGGTTTGGGTTATGGTCTCGGTTAACGTGGAATTATTGGTTATGGTGCTGACCTGTGTCGTTGTCTTGGTGGTAGTATTTGTTACGGTGGTCGTTTGTGCTTCCTGACATCCGACAAGGGAGAAGAGCAGGGCGGCGGAGACGGATACAGCAAGTACTATACTGGCAAATTTTTTAATTTTCATTTGAGTTCTACTCCCATTCTTATATTAATTAATAATAAAGGTATATCGTGTAACGGAATATTAGCTATGATATATCATTATGTGAAAAATATGGCAACCTCTTATATTGCCACTTAAACATCATGCTACTTATTTTCTGGCTCTCTTCACATCATTATGCACCTCCGATTGATTATGTAGATATCAGTTTATGTTGTGCGATATGCTAACATTAATATAACGATTTGTCAAGGTTCTTTTTCGGATAAAATAGCAGATGTAGTTCATGAATAAGTTCCGTTATGATTATTGTCATCTATGACACTCTTAGGAACGCAGACGCGAACTCTATCGCGATAGAGGCTTTGAACATCGACATCCACAGCATATAATTTATGTATCAATTCTTCTGTCAAAACGCTGCATGGTGTACCGTTGGCGAGGACTTTACCATTAAGCATAGCCAGCACGCAGTCAGAAAACATGAATGCCTGGTCGGGATTATGTGTGGATTGTAATATGGTATAGCCGTCTTTCGCAAGGGATTTAATCTGTGTAAGTACCCGCACCTGATTACCGAAATCCAGATTTGCTGTTGGTTCATCCAGTATTAGCACTTTGGTTTGCTGCACCAATGCCCTGGCAATCAAGGCCAGCTGCCGTTCTCCGCCGCTGATTTTTGTATAGCCGCGGTTTTTCAGGTGCAGAATGCCGAGTCTCTCCAGCGCTGAATATACGAGTTCGATTTGTGCCTTACCCGGGGTCGATATGGATGATATCTGAATGGATGTACCCATGAGTACCATGTCGAAGACATTGAAGTTGAATGCAGGGTAGTGGCTCTGGGGGACATAGGCTATCAGCTTAGCCAATTCTATGATGTCCAGTCCCTTTATGTCTCTGCCTTCGATGGCTATACTACCTTTATAATTGTTGAGTATTCCCAGGATGCAATAAAAGAGAGTGCTTTTACCTACGCCGTTTGGTCCGACCACGGATAACAGCTGCCCGCTTTCTGCGATAAAATTGATATTATCCAGCACCTGTCTTTCTCCATAGCTGAAGCTTAAATTGGAAACTGTAATGCTCAATATGCTTCCCCCTTCCTGGTGATAAGATAGATGAAGAATGGAGCGCCGATAAAAGCGGTTAGAATACCGATCGGAATTTCAGTCTGCAATAGATTCCTCGATACGTTGTCTACAAGAAGCATGAATATCGCCCCGAAGAGCATGGTCGCCGGCATCAGGTGTTTGTAATTATTACCAACCAGCATTCTTGCTAGATGTGGAATCACCAGTCCTACCCACCCAATCATTCCGCTGACCGATACACTGGCGGCAGTTATTAACGTTGCGCATAGAATAATTATCAGACGCAAACGTGTAGCATTGATGCCCATTGTACGCGCTTCTTCATCGCCTAATGTCAGCACGTTTATTCTCCAGCGCAAAAAGAAGAGAGGAATCAGCCCGATAGCCATAGGTATCATGGCCATAAAAACAGTTTTTTGTGTTGCTCCTGACAGGCTTCCCATGAGCCAGTAGGTGATAGCCTGAAGTTCGTCATTAGGGTCTGCTACCAGCTTGAGATATGAAGTGGCGGCAGTAAAAAGGGAACTGACCATAATACCGCATAGAATCAGCCCCAATACCTTTTTCCCCTGGGCCTTTTTACTGATGAGATAGACTATTATAACGGTGAGCAGGCTGAAGAAGAAAGCGGAGAGTGTAATAGTTAGATTATTCCCTTCGTTGAGGATAGCCAGCGCTGCCCCGAATGCCGCCCCTGAAGTAGCCCCCAGAATATCCGGCGCCGCCATAGGATTCTGGAAAATACCCTGATAAGCCGCACCAGCAGCAGCCAGACAACACCCGATGAGACATGCCAGCAATATTCTCGGCAGACGTACATTGAACAGGATTTTTTCCATCTGGTCTGTCCAGAACTGGTCGATAGGCAGTATTTTGGAAAAGACTATTCCGAAGAGTTCTACGGGGCTGATAGGATAACGCCCGAGGAAGAAAGAAATAATAATTACAAGAATCAGAATAATGCCCAGTCCCCCTACTATTATGGAGTAGGGGATTTTCCTTTTTTCTTCTTCCATGCTTATTCAAACAGCCTTTATGTTGTGGATTGCTATAAGATGGTATAATACCCCCCGCCGGCGCATGCCTGACAGAGCTTTTTCCCGTTTTTGACCACATGTCTGGAGTCGATGACGTTCTCTCCGCAGATTTCACAATTTATATCTTCAATGGGCGGCCCTGCCAGGTCACAGGGTTTCAATTCGATTTTTACATTTTGGAAGGATAACATTTCTTCGAATGGCAGGTTTTTATAGAAGGCGATCATATCCTCACCGTCCTGCGGATGTATGCGTTTTTTATGGTAGATGCGTACGGCTTTTCCGGTATTCATATTGAGAAAACTGGCGGCAATTATTCCGTAGTCATAGAATTGGTAACTGCGCCTGCCGATTCTGCACCCGGTGGCGATAGCGATAGCGTCGACAGGGCAACGGTCGCATTCTACGAAGGCCTTCATTTTGGTCTGCTCGGATTCATTATCCAATCCGAGCAGGTTCATGGCATAGTGTGCCATTTTGACGCCGATGCATTGACCGGAGCATAAATGCCCGTGATAAGCAATAGCCAGCTCCATATCCTTTTCAAATGTTCTCATCTTTCACCCCGTTATTATTACAAAATATCTATCTTGATATAATGATATATAGTCAAAAATTATTGCCAGGATGCCTTAAATAGGCTAGCGAAATATTAGCAGAGTAATATAGGATTGTCAACTTCGCCCGGTTATTCTTGACCGTTTTCTGGTTTTATAGTAGATTTGAAATCGAATAAATTATGAAGGGGAGACATGAATAAATGTACTATTGCCATGGTTGCACATGATGCCAAAAAAGAAGCCATGGTCGAACTGGCTAAAGAGAATAAGGAAAAGCTGTTGAAACTCAAACTCGTAGCCACCAAAACTACCGGGCAGCTTATCAGGGACAATGCGGGGATTCAGGTATCTTTGTTGCAGAGCGGCCCGATGGGAGGGGACCAGCAAATCGGGGCGATGGTAGCCGGTGGGGAACTTGAGGCAGTCATATTTCTGAGAGACCCCTTAACGGCACAGCCGCACGAGCCCGATATCTCGGCTCTCATGCGGGTTTGCGATGT
>CAZJVO010000035.1:0-2374 GCA_964549815.1 uncultured Dehalococcoidales bacterium
TTTCGAAAAATTCAATATCCTTCGGATTGGAACCAGGCCATCCTCCTTCGATAAAGTCGATGCCAAGGTCATCCAGTTTCCGGGTAACATTCAGTTTATCCACAACAGAAAAGGAAATCCCTTCCTTTTGCGAACCGTCCCTCAATGTCGTGTCATAAAGCTGTATTGACATTAAATTATTGTCTTAAATCCTTTCAGCAATTAAATCACCCATCTGGCTGGTAGTGACTTTGATTGTACCTTCTCCCATTATATCATAAGTGGCATAATTTTCAGCCAGCACTCTATTTACGGCATTTTCTACAGCATTGGCTTCTCTGGTCAGGCCAAGCGAATAATTTAACATCATTGCCATGCTAAGTATGGTGGCAATAGGATTAACTTCATTCAACCCTTTATGCTTCGGTGCACTGCCATGGCTGGGTTCATACATTCCCAACGTACGGCTGCCTGCCCTGGGAACGCCTGCTAAGCTAGCCGACGCCAGCATCCCCAGTGAACCCCCGAGCATCGAAGCCTCATCGGTTAATATGTCTCCGAAAGTGTTCTCCGTAACCAGGACATCCAGATACTTGGGATTCTGGATAATTCTCATGGCACAGGCATCCACCAGCATATGCTCCAGTTCGACGTCCGGATACTCCTTTGAAATCTCGATGGCAATCTGTCTCCATAACCTTGATGATTGCAGAACGTTTGCTTTATCAACCGATATCAATTTCTTTTTTCTGGTACGAGCGATTTCAAAACCGACCCTGACTATGCGTGCAATCTCATGCTCGGAATATAACATCGAATCGACTGCCCATCTGCCATCTTTATCAGTCCAGCGTTTTTTGGGCTGTCCGAAATATAAACCACCGGTAAGCTCCCGGACGAATATAAAATCCACCCCTTTTAGAACCTCAGGTTTGAAATTGGTATGCCCTACCAGCGATGGATAAGCATGCACAGGCCGCAGGTTGGCAAATAAGCCCAGTTCCTTGCGGATAGCAAGTAATCCATCCTCCGGATGTACAGGAGCCTGCGGGTCATCGAATCTGGGGTCTCCGACAGCACCCAGTAATACTGCATCGCTCTTCTTACATTTATCGATAGTCTCCCGTGATAGAGCGGTCCCCTCTTTATCTATGGCAACTCCGCCTATGAGTGCATATTCATAGTGGAATTCATGCCCGTATTTTTTGCCGACAGCGTTCATCACTTTTACGGATTCGGCTATGATTTCAGGGCCGATGCCATCACCAGGCAATACAACAATGTTAAATTTCATCTACTTTTCTCCAATCTCTTTTTAGTATATTCGATGAGTCCACCGGCTGAAATCAATTGTCCCATAAAATCGGGATAGGGTTCGGCGGTAAACTCTTTTCCGTTATTCAAATTCTTGATTTTGCCGCTGGCAAGGTCGACTTCAAGAACATCGCCGCTAGCGGTATTATCTACAGCCTCACTGCATTCCAGCACCGGCAATCCGATATTGATGGCGTTACGGAAGAAAATGCGTGCAAAGCTCTTTGCAATAACGCAGGAAACGCCTGAGGCTTTAATTGCAATTGGGGCGTGCTCTCTGGAAGAACCACAGCCAAAGTTGGTGGTGGCAACGATGATATCCCCGTTATTTACCTTTCTAACAAAATCAGCATCTATATCTTCCATGCAGTGCTGTGCAAGCGCCGATGGTTCGGATACATTCAAATACCGCGCCGGAATTATAGCATCGGTATCGACATTTGCACCATATTTAAAAACTTTTCCTTTCAACATCGAGAGGACGACTCCTTTTCCTTATTTATTTTCCCTCATCCGTCATCCCGATACATTGGGATGATGCCTTCCCCCAAGAGAAGGCTTCTCTCGCTCAGCCTGAATTTGTCTAAGGCTAAGAACGGGAGTCAAACAACTCCATCCGTTATGGTTAGAACTCGATATCTCGGGGCTCGCCACGAACGGCTTTTACTTAACCCATTATTGTTAATTTACTCTTCTACCAGATACTTCTCGAAATCCTTTGCTTTAGGAGCCTTTTTACCTTTAGATGGTTCGATGATATGCCCCTCTTCTTCCAGGTGTTTCGCCTGTGCGTCAATTCCCCCAGGATATTTCTCATTTAATTCACCGGTGGATTTAAGCGTCCGCCAGTAAGGAGTTATATCCTTTTTCCCCTCGGCAGCATCTTCTTCGGCAGCATGTGCAGCAGTCCATACAAATATGCCGGTGGTAATGGGGCAGGCAAAATTCACATAATGCTTCTTTGCCAGAACGCTGCGTATCTGATTGATCGTCGTCAGTTTTCCACAGGGGACTTTCCGCATTATCTCGTCCACCTCCAGAGGAGCCGGGATAACGAATTTTCCGGTTCCCCACTTCTGGC
>CAZJVO010000035.1:2474-13194 GCA_964549815.1 uncultured Dehalococcoidales bacterium
CGTATTATTTCAGCCATGGCGGTGTCCCACTTATCGATATGGTGTAAAACGCCAAAGGAAATTACCACATCGAAGCTCTCATCTTCAAAAGGCAGGTCAACTGCATCAGCCACCTGAAAACGCAGATTAGAGATGTTCCCCGAACCTTTCCGGGCTATAGCGATTTGATCAGGGTCTATATCTGTAGCTATTACTTTACCCACATAGTTCCTGGCAATATATTTACTCACCTCACCATTGCCGCAGCCTATTTCCAGAAAGTCAGTGGCGTCGCGAAGTTCTGCCATCTCCAGCAGCTTCTTTGCCAGTTCCACTACCTTTTTCTTGCTCCATGGACTATTACCCATGAGCTTTTCAAAACCCAGCATTTTCATAATTTATTTTATTTCCTCGGGGCTGACAATATAACCGGCTATGGCACTGGCTGCAGCTACTGCCGGATTAGCCAGATATACTTCCGAACTGGTATGCCCCATCCTGCCG
The DNA here is from genome assembly GCA_964549815.1 of uncultured Dehalococcoidales bacterium. Taxonomy (GTDB): domain Bacteria; phylum Chloroflexota; class Dehalococcoidia; order Dehalococcoidales; family UBA5627; genus UBA5627. The sequence goes on from CAZJVO010000035.1 coordinate 2,958, forward strand.
ACGAAGTTACGGTTTGTGGTTGAAACACACCTTTCCCCCGCAGCCAGTATCCCCATATGGCCTCCCAGACATGGCCCGCAGGTAGGAGTGCTGACAGCAGCTCCCGCATTTATGAATGTCTCAATCAATCCTTCTTTTAATGCTCCCAGATAAACCTTCTGCGAACCGGGAATAACAATGCAGCGCACCTGTGGATTGACCTTCCTTCCTTTCAGAATGGATGCTGCCAATCGCAGGTCATCTAGCCTGCCATTGGTGCAACTGCCGATTACCGATTGGTCGATTTTTACATCGCTCAGTTTGCTGACCGGTTTGGTATTCGATGGCAGATGTGGACAGGCAACCTGCGGTTCTATTTTTGAGACATCATATTCTATTGTTCTGGCATAAGAGGCATCAGCATCCGGTTCATAAACGATATAACTTCTTTTTGCCCTGGGCTTTATGTAAGCCAGTGTTTTCCTGTCGACTTTGAATATTCCAGCCTTGCCCCCGGCTTCGATTGCCATGTTAGCCATAGTAAATCTGCCATCCATATCGAGGTCATCGATAGCCTGCCCGTGAAACTCCATAGCTGAATATAAAGCTCCATCGACACCGATATCTCCTATGGTATACAGGATTAAATCCTTGCCCCCCACCCATTTGCTCAGCTTCCCGTTGTATATAAATTTGATGGTCTGAGGGACCTTCATCCATACATCCCCTGTTGCCATAGCAGCAGCAATATCGGTTGAACCCATACCTGTCGAAAAAGCCCCCAGTGCACCATAGGTACAGGTATGAGAATCGGCTCCAACAACAACATCACCAGGCAATACCAGCCCCGATTCGGGTAGTATTACGTGTTCGATGCCCATCTTACCGATTTCGAAATAGTTGATATTTTGCTCATGGGCAAATTCACGAACCATCTTCGCCTGCTCGGCAGCAGCAATATCCTTATTGGGAGTGAAATGGTCCGGAACCATAACCACCTTAGCAGGGTCGAATACCCTGCTTACCCCGATTTTCCTGAACTCTTTTATAGCTATCGGAGCTGTTATATCATTGGATAAAATCATATCCACCCGGGCATTGATAAACTGTCCGGGGAACAACGTTTTTTCCCCGCTGTGTGCTGCTAATATTTTTTCGATTAATGTCAATTTATTTTCTCCATAAAGGTATTTAATGGTTTTCAATTATTTTTATTCGTTCTTCGAGGTAGTATCAATACTAAAAATACGAAGGCAGTTGCGACAACAGCAATTAAATACATCCCTGAGCCTGCTGCCATTCCTATACCCGCAGTTATCCATATTGTTGCCGCTGTCGTTAACCCTTTGACAATATCGGCATCATCACGCCTCAAAATAACACCAGCCCCCAGAAATCCTATGCCAGTAACGATACCTGCTGCAATACGTGATTGATCGACAGCATCGAAGCCATAAATGGATATTATGGTAAACAGTGCGGCTCCGGCACAAATTAAAATCAGGTCCCTCAATCCAGCCGGCTTGTGAGCTCTACTCCTTTGAAAGCCCAGGATGCCACCAAGTACCATTGCCAGCAGGAAACGCAGAACCATTTCAACTTCAACAGGCATTTATTACCTCTCTTAGAATGGTCCCTTATTATGATGCTTTCGAACTTAAAAGCTTATTGAGAGCATTCAGGTAAGCTTTAGCACTGGCGACGATTATATCGGTATCGGCTCCACGCCCGGTATATGTTATGCCATTACTCTCTATTCTAATTAGAACTTCTCCAATGGCGTCGATACCTTCGGTGACGGATTTTACGGTGAATTCCGTGAGTTTATTTGGCACTTTCACAAGGCGGTTTATGGCTTCATATACCGCATCGACAGGGCCTGTTCCCAGTGCAGCATCGGCAATAACCGTGCCATCCGCACGAGCCAGTCTAACTGCCGCTGTGGGGACCCCTTTATCCCCACAGGTTACCTGAAGACGGTCCATGCGATATGATTCGGCAACTGTCACCACCCTTTTATCTTCAGCAACCAGTGACTCGATATCCCTGTCGGTAACTTCTTTTTTCTTGTCTGCCAGTTCTTTAAATGCGGCAAAGACACGGTCAAAATCGGCATCGTCCAGATTATATCCAAGTTCTGATAGCCTTTCCTTAAAAGCATGCCTCCCGCTTAATTTACCCATCACCAGGCTTGAACCAGGAACACCTACCGATTTGGGGTCTATTATTTCATAGGTTCTCGCCATCTTCATCACACCATCCTGATGGATGCCTGATTGATGGCGAAAAGCATTGCCACCGACTATCGCTTTGTTGGGTTGTACAGGGAAGCCTGTCAATTCACTGACCAGACGGCTGGTTTTATATATCTGCTCGGTATTGATGCCAACTGTTACATTGAACAGATCACTGCGTGTCTTCAATACCATCACGATTTCTTCCAGAGCGGCATTACCAGCTCTTTCACCAATGCCATTGACGGTGCATTCAATCTGCCTGGCGCCATTTTTAATCGCTGCCAGAGAATTAGCCACCGCCAACCCCAGGTCGTTGTGGCAATGTACGCTTATCTGCGCTTTATTGATGTTGGGAACATTCTTAAATATTCCGGCTATCAGTTGTCCGAATTCTTCAGGTATAGAATAGCCCACCGTGTCGGGTATGTTCAGAGTAGTTGCCCCTGCATCAATCACTGCTCCCAGCATTTGATAGATATATTCCGGGTCAGAACGAGTGGCATCCATCGGAGAAAACTCAACATCTTCAACATATCCTCTGGCATGTTTGACCATATTGCGTGCCATTTCCAGCACTTCTTCCCTGGTCTTCTTCAGCTGATACTGAATATGGATATCCGAGGATGAGACAAATACGTGAATCCTGGAGTGTTTAGCTCCCTTTAATGCTTCTCCAGCCCTGTCGATATCACTGGCAATAGCACGGGCTAAACCACATATTACAGGGTTACGAATTTCTCTGGCAATGAGTTGAACTGCTTCAAAATCCCCATGAGAAGTGGCAGGGAATCCCGCTTCAATTACATCAACACCTAATTCTTCCAGTTGTCTGGCTATTTCCAGTTTTTCATTTATATTCAACGACCCGCCGGCCGCTTGTTCACCATCTCTTAATGTGGTATCGAAAATAACTACTTTATCCATTTTTATCCTTCCTCAAAGAAATTATTTTTGTGCAAGACTACGGAAACCCCTCCCCTTTAACAGAGAGGGGCCAGTAAGGATGAGGCTATTTCCTAATGAAAGGACGATAATATTGGAGTTAAACAAATAGTTATTCAACTTGTTCATAGCTTAAAATTATTTTTATATTATTCCTTCTAATAACCCAAATCATCAATTGCCTTAGCAAGGATTCGCTTATTCTATATCTTTTAATGCCTCATTATCAATAGCGGCTGATTTGGCGCCGCCTCTTATCATTGCTACCCAACCTGTGCGCGCTATTTCTTTTATGCCGAATCCGTGCAGCAGGTTGTACAATGATGAAAGCTTATCCTCATCCCCCGTTGCTTCTATGGTGAGTGAATCCAAAGATACATCAACTATCTTGGCGCGGAATATATCCACTATCTGCATTATTTCACTGCGTGTTGTAGAATTGGCCTTCACCTTAATTAACACCAATTCGCGTATAATGGAACCCTCCCCCGTAACATCGGCTACTTTAATTACGTCGACAAGTTTTTCGAGTTGTTTTCTTACCTGTTCAACTGTATCTGCTGAGCCGACAACAACAATCGTCATCCTCGATACATGCGGCGTTTCGCTGTGTCCAACGGTTATGCTATCAATGTTAAAGCCCCGTCTTCTGAACAGGCTTGCTACCCTGTTGAGGACCCCCGGTTTATCGGTAACCATAGCTACCAGTGTGTGCTTTGAATTCAACATTTTATTTGCACCTCACTTTTTTTACAGGTTCTTCAAATATTTCGGATAGAGCCGCCCCTGCCGGAACCATGGGATATACATTTTCCTCCGGCTCGACGATAAAATTCAGCAGGAATGGCCCTTTTTCTTCCATTGCCTTTCTGATTGCAGGTATGACATCAACCTTATTCCTGACAGTCATGCCGGGGATATTATAAGCTTCGGCTACTTTCACAAAATCGGGGCAGCTCAGCGGAGTGGCAACATATCTCTTTTCGTAGAATAACTCCTGCCATTGTCTTACCATCCCCAGATATCCATTGTTTATAATGGCAATCTTAACCCCGATTTTCTCTCTGGCAATGGTCCCCAGCTCCTGCATGTTCATCTGGAAGCTGCCATCACCATCAATGCACCAGATGGTTTCATTTGGGCAGCCGACTTTAGCCCCCATCGATGCCGGTAAGCCGAATCCCATCGTCCCCAAACCACCGGAGGTTATCAGGCTGTTAGGTTTATCGAACCAGAAGTGTTGTGCTGCCCACATCTGGTGTTGTCCCACCCCCGTAACCACTATGGCATCTCCTTGAGTAACTTCATAAATTTGACGGATGACATATTGGGGCAAGATACTTGCGGAATCTCTTATATTTATCGAGGGATGCTCTTTGCGCAGGGCATCCAACCTGGATATCCATTCTATATGCTCAACTTTATCTAAACTTTTATTTAACACTTTCAGAACAGATTTAACATCACCCACAATAGGAACATCCACACGAACGTTTTTCCCTATTTCGGCCGGGTCTATGTCGATATGTATTATACGTGCATTCGGCGCAAAGCTGCTGATTTTTCCGGTAACCCTGTCATCGAACCGCATCCCGATGGCAATGACGAGGTCGCATTCTTCCACAGCAAGATTCGCATATGCCATGCCATGCATTCCCATCCATCCATAAGACAGGACGTGCGATTCGGGAAAGCAGCTTATCCCCAGTAGCGTGGTAATAACAGGTATTTGCGATGTTTCCGCCAGATATTTTAATTCCTCGTAAGCCTGCCCTATGATAACGCCTCTGCCTGCAATGATAAGTGGCTTTCTTGCTTCGTTAATTAACTTCGCCGCCTTATTAATTTGCGAGGGATGCCCCTCTAATGTAGGCTTATATCCAGGCAGTGATACCCTATCTGGATAAACAAATTCAGCCTGGCTGGTAAAAACATCCTTGGGAATATCTATGAGCACGGGGCCAGGACGCCCTGTTCGCGCCAGGTAAAAGGCCTCTTTGACTGTTTTTGCCAGTGAAGCCGCATCCGTTACCAGGTAATTATGTTTCGTAATGGGTAAAGTAATCCCTGTGATATCTATTTCCTGAAAGGCATCCTTCCCAATCAGGCTTCTTGCAACCTGCCCGGTAATAGCTACTATCGGAACAGAATCCATATAGGCATCCGCAATTCCGGTTACCAGATTGGTTGCTCCCGGCCCTGAAGTGGCAACACAAACGCCTACCTTCCCTGTTGCACGTGCGTAGCCCTCTGCGGCATGGGCACCCCCCTGCTCATGTCCAACCAGAATATGCTTCAACTGGGGGTACTGGGGAAGCGTATCATAGAAAGGTATAATAACACCTCCGAGTATGCCGAACATGACATCCACGCCCTCGTTAATTAAACTTTCGCATAAAATCTGGGAACCCGTTTTTTTCATAGCATACCCCCATTAATTAGTAAAAACAGCACCGGTGCTTGCCGAGGAAACTTTGTCGGCATACCGTGCCAGATAACCTGTTTTGATTTTTGGTTCGTATTTATCAAGACAGCCAATTCTCCTGGCAATCTCTTTATCTGTCAGCTTTACTTCCAGTTTATTGTTCGGTATATCTATACTTATTATGTCATCTTCTTTTACTGCCGCTATCGGCCCTCTGGCAGCAGCCTCGGGAGAAACATGCCCAATGGCAGCACCTCTGGTAGCACCGGAGAAGCGCCCGTCAGTAATCAGAGCCACTGTTTTATCCAGCCCCATACCCCCTAATAGCGATGTTGGGGTAAGCATTTCTCTCATCCCTGGGCCGCCTTTGGGACCTTCATACCGTATAACCAGTACATCCCCGGGGTTAATTTTTCCACCCATTATGGCTCTGGTTGCATCATCTTCCGAGTCGAAAACACGGGCCGGCCCCTGATGAACCATCATCTCGGGGGCAACCGCCGACCTCTTCACCACAGCTCCTTCGGGAGCCAGGTTACCAAAAAGTATTGCCAGTCCACCTTTCCTGGAATAGGCCGTATCTATAGAATGTATGACATCACTATCCTTCACACAAGCATTTTTAACGATGCTCGAAACTGGGACACCCGTAACAGTCTTAATATTCAGGTTTAGTAAAGTTTGTAATTCCTTCATCACAGCAGAAATACCCCCTGCCCTATCCAGGTCCTCGATGTGGTAATCTCCGGCAGGCCTTAATTTACAAAGGCATGGTGTTTCTTCGCTTATAGCATTTATTTTGGACAGTGGAAACTCGACCCCTGCTTCGTGAGCTACCGCCATCAGGTGCAATACCGAGTTGGTACTGCCGCCTAAAGCCATATCGACAATGAAAGCATTTCTCAGTGAATCAGCGTTAACTATATCCCTGGGGCATGTGTTTTTAGCCAGGATATCCATTATCTGCTTGCCTGCTTCCTTTGCCAATTCGATTCTTCTTTTATCTACTGCGGGGATGGTTCCATTACCAGGTAACGCCATTCCCATCGCTTCCGTCAGACAATTCATTGTATTGGCGGTAAACATACCAGCGCAACTGCCGCAGCCTGGACAGGCAACCTCAACCAGCTTCTCCAGCTCTTCTTCGGTCATTTCTTTATTAACAACCTTCCCCACAGCTTCGAATACAGAATTAAGGTCGGTTTTTTGCTCTCCGTTCTTATCATTATAGTGTCCGGAAAGCATCGGCCCGCCGCTGATGAAAATGCAGGGCAGGTTGAGCCTCAATGAAGCCATCAGCATACCCGGAACTACTTTATCACAATTGGGGATAAATACCAGCGCATCGAAAGCATGCGCCTGTGCCATGATTTCAATGGAATCTGCAATAAGCTCACGGCTGGGGAGGCTGTATTTCATACCAGCATGGTTCATAGCAATACCATCACATACGGCAATTGTGTTGAATTCGAAGGGGACCCCTCCACTCTGGCGAACACTTTCTTTCACGGCATCAGCTATGCCTCTCAGATGCATATGGCCAGGAACGATTTCGGTAAAACTGTTGACAATGCCTATAAACGGTTTTTTCATATCCTGAGTGGATACACCTAGAGCATGGAGCAGAGAACGGTGGGGAGCTCTTTCTATCCCCTGTTTGATTGCATGACTTTTCATAGTTTATCCTCCTCAACCGGGTCAATAAAATTAAAAAATCCATCCCTTTGGGGACGGATTCGGAAGTTCAGGGAAGCCCATCTCCGCATTTTTACCCCTAAAATATCATAGACTTGAGTTTAGTGTCAAGGAAATCAAAATCCCTCTGAATTGCCACTAATTTCTGCTTTCAATTGCCTTTATCTTATCGAGACGGCGCTGATGCCTGCCGCCTTCAAAAACCCCGTCAAGAAAATTAGTGACTATATCCCTCAGTGAATCTGGATTAACCGATGAAGCTAAACAGAGAACATTGGCATCATTATGCTGACGCGCACGCAACGCTAAAAAACCATCGAAACACAAGACTGCCCTGATTCCCTTTATCTTATTAGCAGCAATGGACATGCCCGCTCCTGTCGAACAGATGAGTATTCCCCTATCCGAGTCTCCGCTGATTACACTGTTTGATACTAATTCGGCAATATCGGGGTAATCGACAGGTTCCTTCGTATAACAGCCAAAGTCTTTGTAAATATGCCCTTTCTCATTTAACAGTTTGATGACAGCTTCTTTTACAGCAAGCCCCCTGTGATCGCAACCTATCCCAATACGCATTATATTTTCTATTTTATCCCCTTGTAAAAATTTTCGAGTTCCTTTCTGGAAATAGCACCCTCTCTTATTATTACAGGTACATCTCCAGTAACATCGATAATGGTGGATACGATACCTATGGAGCACTTACCATCATCAATAACCAGGTCTACTTTATCGCCAATTTGCTTAAATACATTATTCGCCGTTATATTACTCGGCTCTCCACTGGTATTGGCGCTCGTTCCCACAAGAGGGATTCCAACGCCTTCAATAATATCAATTGCCATTTGATGTTGAGGGATACGGACAGCAACGGTATCTTTTCCGCTGGTAATGATATCACTCACTGTTTTGTTTCTGGGCATAATCAGTGTGATAGCCCCGGGCACATATTTCTCTATAAAAGGCAAAGCCAGAGCCGGAATATGGTCAACTACAACTTCAATCTGTGATATACTGGAAACAATGATAGGGAGCGCTAACCGGCGAGGCCTTTGTTTTATTTCGTATATGCGTTCCAGAGCAGGAATGCTGTTATATCTTGCGCTAAGACAATACACAGTATCGGTAGGGAATGCGACCACTCCCCCATTTTTAAGAATTGCTATCCCTTGATCAATTTGAGCGTTTATATTAGAGGAACTTTGAAAAGACATTGCTTTAAATCCCGAATCGAACTTGACGATATTATAACATAATGATAATCTGTGTGCTATAAAATTATGGATATGGAAAAGTCACAGCAACCGGTGGAAGAAAGCTTCAGAGTAACCACCAGCGGAGACATCGAGGTCTCCACATACCTTGAAATCGCAAAAGAGATCAGCGGCGAAAAACCGATTGTAACCGGAGAGGCGGTTTCAGGAGTGGAGAAGGAAGCCATTGTTGTCATCGACTTCGGCTCACAATACAGTTTACTTATAGCAAGACGCGTAAGGGAATTGCATGTCTACTGCGAATTGGTTTCACATGATACGCCCTGGGAAAAAATAGCACAATTAAATCCAAGGGGGTTTATCTTATCGGGCGGTCCGGCAAGCGTATATGAAGAGGGTTCTCCTACCATCCCCACCTATATATTTGAAAAATCGTTACCTGTACTGGGTATATGTTATGGCATGCAGGCTATAACCTACCAGCTGGGCGGCCAGGTTGAAAAAGGGGAGAAGCGCGAGTTTGGACATGCAGTACTTCATATCAGTAATATGGATGACCCATTGCTGGCAGGTTTACCGGAGTCTATTCCCGTATGGATGAGCCATTCAGACAGGATTGAAAAGATGCCTCCGGGCTTTGTATCTCTGGCATATACCGAGAATACACCTATTGCTGCAATGGTAAACAATAAAAAAATGTATGGCATTCAGTTCCATCCCGAAGTCGTGCATACACCACAGGGCAAAGTCATCCTTGAAAACTTCGTTTACAGGATATGCGGTTGCCATGGCAACTGGACTATGGGAGATTTTATTAATGACAGCATTGAAAAGATACGGCACCAGGTAGGAAGTGGGAAGGTAATAAATGCCATATCCGGAGGAGTAGATTCATCAGTAGTAGCTACGTTAATACACAAAGCGATAGGCAACCAGCTTACCTGTATATTCGTTAATAACGGATTACTGCGTCGCGAGGAAGCAGAAAGAACGCTCCGCGTATTTCGACAGAACCTTGGAATGAATGTGAACTATGTAGATGCTACTGACCGCTTCCTTGAACGGCTGAAGGGAGTGGTAGACCCAGAACAAAAAAGAAAATTAATCGGCGAGGAATTTATCAAGGTATTCGAAGAGGAAGCCCAGAAACTGGGTGAAGTCGGATTTTTAGGGCAGGGTACTCTATATCCGGATGTTATTGAGAGTACTTCTTCGACCAGTAAAGCCTCGGTAAAGATAAAAACCCATCATAATGTAGGTGGATTGCCTTCCAATATGACATTCAAATTACTGGAACCACTGAGGTATCTTTTTAAGGATGAAGCACGTCAGGTAGGGGTAAAACTGGGATTGCCCGAGGAAATGGTATGGAGGCAGCCTTTCCCTGGTCCAGGATTGGCAATACGTATTATCGGTGAGGTAACCCGTGAAAAACTCGAGATATTAAGAGCTGCCGACTGGATAGTGATGGATGAAATAAAGAAAGCCAAATTATATCGCCAGCTATGGCAGAGTTTTGCCATTCTCACCGATGTTAAGAGTGTAGGAGTTATGGGAGATTATCGAACTTATGGCTATCTTATTGCACTCCGTGCTGTAACCAGCAATGACGCTATGACAGCCGACTGGGCACGTTTGCCATACGATTTACTTGCACGTATATCCAATCGAATTGTAAATGAAGTAGCTCTGGTAAACAGGGTCGTCTATGATATAACTTCCAAACCACCATCGACCATCGA
>CAZJVO010000036.1:0-12540 GCA_964549815.1 uncultured Dehalococcoidales bacterium
GCCCTGTGCAAAGGCAGGTAGAGGTTCTTCTCGAAAATATACAGGGAATATTTAGTTCCTTCGAGCCTGGTGTGGTATATCAATCCGAGGGAATACAAGCAGTACCAATGTTATCTGTTTCTGTATTGACAAAGCAAAAACAGATAACCATAATTAATCTGCATAAATACTTTATTGTCCATTTTAAGGGTCAATTCGAGAATAATAAAAGGATATCTAACCAGTGAATTTATGGGCTATCATACCGCTATTTAGCTGCATTTGTTGTGTAGTCCTTTTTCTATTGGCTCTACCACAACTGAAAAAGCCCCTGAAAATAACCTTCCTCGTATTTTTATCAGCTTCTATAATATTGGGTTTTTCAGCAGTAATGCTACTATATAACCCCTCCGCAACTTCAGACTACCTCATGTTCTGGACGGGGTTTATGATTGCATCAACCTGCTTTGTGATAGTGGCATATTATCATTTTATGAGGGCATACAATGATAAACCGGCTGGCATCGGTGTAATTGTGGGATATGCTGTTACGCTGATGGTTCTTGCTCTTTCTCTGGGAGGGTTTCTGGTTAAAGATGCCTCCTTTAGCGGGGGGCTGCTTGACTACGATATATTTCCATGGGATTTAATAATCGCCGCTATTCTGGCGCCCTTCCTTGTTATGTCGATAATACTTTTATACAGGCGATATAAGAGTTCCATCGACCCGGTTGACCGAAACAGAACAACGTATTTAATTGCAGGATGGGGCATACTGGTCTTGATGGGTTACATCATCCCCTTTACTCCCCTGTTAAAAACAGTGCCGATAGCTTATCTGGGCAACCTTGCAAATGCTGCCATAATTTCCTATACCATTTTAAATTTCAATCTGGTTAACATACGAACCATTTCGAGGAAGCTTTTGACCTATGTTATAGTCATTGCCCTGCTTTTTGGGTTGACAGCGGCTATAGTTTTTGCCTACCCTGCCATTATCGAGCCTCTGCCAGTCTTTGTAATCGTAATATTGTTATCTCTGATATATACGTTTGTAATTATATCGGCATTCCCGCTGATTCAATTAATTAGCAGGGGCGTGGATTACCTGTTCTTCCGCAATACATATGATTATCGAAAGGAGCTTCTTAACTTTAACAAAAAAATGAGCCATATAATTACTCTCGATGAGCTGGCAAAGGAAATATTACCTGCAATTGCTAAAGCCGTGAATATACCAGGCGCCAGCTTAATTCTTCAGGATAGCAGGACCGGAAATTTTGAAACGCAGTATAAGTATCCTGAAGGCAGCGAATCGGTGGAGGGTGTATTAAAGGATATATCATTCGATGCCGACAGCCCTGTTATTACGTGGATGGAGAAAAAGGGGACAGCACTCAATCTGGCTCAGATGGATAAAATACCAGATTTTAAAGAGATATCTCAATCGGAAAAGATAAAAATAACAGACTCTGACATATGTATGTTGTTCCCTTTTAAGAGCCGCGACAAACTGATTGGCATGCTGGCTCTGGGCAATAAACCCAATCAAATGATAATGTCACATGAAGATATAGAACTTATTTCCAATATAACCACCCAGGCGGGAGTCATTATTGAAAATGCACAGCTATATACTCATGCCAGGATACGTGCTAATACCGATGAATTGACCGGGCTTTATAATCACCGCCATTTCCATGAATGTTTGGACCAGGAAATTACCAGGGCTTCACGCCTTGGCGGAACCTTCTCGCTGATAATGATGGATGTGGACCTTTTTAAATCATATAATGATATTTATGGGCATCTGGCGGGAGATATGGTTCTTCGCAAGGTCGGTGAATATATAGATATTTCTATAAGAGAAATAGATATGGCTTTTCGCTACGGGGGTGAGGAGTTCGCTGTTCTGCTCCCAGGAACCCATATCGACGATGCCTATAAAGTAGCCGAACGCATTAGAAAAACGATTGAATCCAAAACCAGTTCGAAGGCAATGCCTATTACGATAAGTGTAGGAGTGGCCAACTGGCCAAATGATGGGGTTATAAAAGAGGAGATTATAGGGCGGGCTGACGAGGCATTATACAGGGCAAAGCAGATGGGTAGAAATCGTACCTGCATGTCATCCAATATCCAAAAACACGAGGGCGCATTAACTACAGCAGACATTGGATCAAATCCGAAAGCACTGAGCATAATTTATGCACTTGCGGCTACAGTCGATGCTAAAGACAATTATACCTATGGCCATTCAAGAAAGGTGAGCGAGTATGCTATTGCAATTGCCAAAGCACTGGAATTACCGGAAGGAAAAGTAAATAACATACGCTCTGCAGGATTATTGCACGATATAGGTAAAATCGGTATTCCTGAGCAAATATTAAATAAGGAAGGCCCACTCGACGAAGATGAAAAGGAACTGATTAAAAAGCACCCTGAGGCGGGTGTGGAAATATTAAGGTATGTCGTTGAACTGGTTGGCTGCATACCGGCAATTTTACATCATCATGAGCGCTATGACGGCGCTGGCTATCCCGCCGGGTTGTCGGGTGGGAAAATCCCCATTGAAGCAAGGGTACTGGCGGTGGCAGATGCCTATGATGCTATGGTGTCACCCCGATCGTACAGGAGGCAGCTATCGGAGCAGGAGGCACTGGATGAACTTAAGAAATATGCCGGCACACAGTTCGACCCCGATATAGTCGAAGTATTCAGCAGTATTATTCAAAATGATAGTGCCGATATTGCGGATTATAATATTGAGCCTACGACGGGCCATAGAAAAAACGACTGATATGAATCATCATCGGGTAATTCAATGATTGATGGTTTGAAAAGAAGTCGTTCCTTATTATAGAATTGTAAAACGGATTTCGGAAAACTCTTGCACGATTTCAGGAAGTGAAAATGTCCATAGACGAATTATGTATCAATACTATTCGTATACTTTCCATGGATGCTGTTCAAAAGGCTAATTCAGGTCATCCCGGCGCACCTATGGGAATGGCTCCCCTGGCTTATGTTTTATGGGATAAATTTCTAAAGCATAACCCTGAAGACCCATCTTGGATTAATCGTGACAGGTTTATCCTCTCCGCCGGGCATGCTTCTGCATTATTATATTCTCTGTTGCATCTGACGGGCTATGAGTTGACACTCGATGAATTAAAGAATTTCAGGCAATGGGGAAGTAAAACCCCAGGACACCCCGAATATGGGTTAACTCCAGGAGTGGAAGCTACCACAGGGCCGCTGGGGCAGGGATTTGCTAACGGTATCGGAATGGCTATCGCCGAGAGATGGCTGTCAGGGAATTATAACCGTCCCGGCTATAATATTATAGACCATTATACCTATGCTATTGTTTCCGACGGCGATATGATGGAGGGGATAACATCGGAGGCGGCATCGCTTGCCGGCACTCTTCAACTGGGGAAAGTGATTTACCTGTACGATGATAACGATATTTCTATCGAAGGGCCTACAGATCTTACCTTCAGGGAAGATGTGGCGCTTAGATTCAAAGCGTACGGTTGGCAGGTCATAGGCCCCATTGACGGTAATGATATAAACGCGATATATAATGCTATAAAAGAGGCTCAGTCCGAAACTCGCTTCCCCAGCCTTATAATCTGTAACACCATAATAGGCTATGGCAGCCCCAATAAAGCAGGCAGGAGCTCAGCTCATGGGGAACCGTTGGGAATCGAAGAGGTGGCACTTTCCAGGGCTGGATTAAACTGGCCTTATGCGGAACCCTTTAAAATACCGGAAGAAGCCTTGGAACATTTTCGTAAAGCCGTAGACCGGGGAAAATCCGAGCAGGGCAGGTGGCAGAAGTTATGTGATGCTTATAAAAAAGACTACCCTGATGATTACGGGCAATTGATGGAAGATTTAAGCAATAACACTCTCGAAAACTGGGATGAAGGGATGGATATGCTGTTTTCTGACAGCAGTAAAACACTGGCAACCAGGGAAGCCTCCGGACAGATTATAAACCTGATCGCTCCGAGAATTCATTCGCTGGTGGGTGGCTCGGCCGACCTCGCTCCATCGACGAAGACTGTCATACAGAATGCGAAATCTTTCGGAGCCGATTGTCACACCGGGCGGAACTTCCATTTTGGTGTACGCGAACATGCTATGGGTGCCATTGCTAATGGGATGACGCTGCATGGCGGATTGATTCCATTTGTTTCAACCTTTCTGGTTTTTTATGATTATATGCGCCCTTCGGTAAGGCTGGCCGCATTTATGAAGCAGGGTGTTATTTTTATATTTTCGCATGATTCTATAGGGGTTGGAGAAGACGGGCCGACACATCAGCCCATAGAGCAACTGGCAGGATTGAGGTCGGTTCCCGGGCTGGTTATGATAAGGCCGGCAGATGCAACCGAAACAGCAGAGGCCTGGCGGATAGCCATAAACAGTCGGAATAATCCGACTGCTCTGGTTTTTACACGCCAGAAACTACCGATTTTAAATAGGCAAGAGGTTGCTGCCGCCAGCAGCGGGGTAAGAAGGGGCGGATATGTTTTATGGCAGTCTTCAAATACCCCTGAGGTTTTACTGATGGGGACGGGGTCTGAAGTGCATATTGCACTGGAAGCCGGCAAACTGTTAAGTGCAAAGGGGGTTGCAGCTCGCGTTATCTCACTACCGTCATGGGAGCTATTCGAGGCTCAATCCCAAGAGTACAGGGATTCGGTGCTTCCTCCACATATAAGGGCCAGGATTTCGATTGAAGCGGGTGTAACACTGGGATGGGAGCGATATGTGGGCACAGAAGGTGTTGCGGTCGGGATCGATAGATTCGGGGCATCTGCTCCTGGCAATGTGCTGTATCAAAAATTCGGATTAACTGCAGATAGAATGGTATCCGAAGCCCTGCGGCTGTTGAGGCAATGCCGATAATCAGCATCGCTCGTTGCATAATTGTTCCAATTGCCGATAGCTTTGCGCCGGGTTTTGCTGGCGGAATATAGCGCTCCCGATGCATATCGAATTAACTCCTGTTTGGACAACTGCAGCAATGTTATTCTCTTTTATACCCCCATCTATCTCCGTATGCATCAGAGGGTATTTTTTGTGGAATGCGGTAATTTTATTCAGCACCTCAGGTATGAATTTACTGCCATAAAAACCGGGAATGACAGACATAAACAGGACACTGTCTATCATATCTATCAGTGGGTCCAGTACTGCTATTGGGGTATCCGGGTTAATAGCTATGCCGACTTTCAATCCCGAATGATGTATCAGGTCGATCAGTAATTTATGAGATTCGAGTGCTTCATAGTGAAATATGATTTGTTGTGCTCCTGCTCTGGCAAAACAGTCAACATAACTTTCGGGGTTGCTTACCATAAGATGAGCTTCCCATTTTAATCTTGTTTTAGCTTCTAAAATATCTATTGATGAAATACTTTTCGATGGGACGAAAATACCATCCATAATATCGATTTGTACAAAGTCCGTAAATAATTCAGAGGTGCGGAGCATATCCTTTAAACATTTGGGATTATCCGTTAATATCGATGGGACTATTTGTATTTTTTTATGCACTGTATCACCTTTTTCAGCAGATACTCTATTCAGATGATGCTTCGTCCGCAATGCTTGATTTATCCTTCGGGTGAATCTCGCAAAGCCTTATATTGCCCCACACCCCCATGCTATCATCCTTTATTATTATAACGCCCTTCAACAGGCTGCTGCTCCGGGCGTAATCGAGTGCCTTATCGATATCCTCTCTGGTAGTTACCATATTGCCTATTGCTGTGGCAGCGGCGTCAGCCAGTGTAGCCGAACTGGCAATTATTACTGCCGCATCCGCCTTTCCAAAGCTGAAAGAATGCCCGACAGTACCGGAGGAAGTACATACGCCCATCGGGGTATCAGCAGCATTTATTTCCACGCCGTATTTCTCGCTCAGGGGGGAGTTCCCGGCATATATCGCAACGATTCTATCCCTTTTACTGCTGATAAAAATATCGCCGCCGTTTTCTATTATTACTTCCGGGGAGAATTCCAGAAGGTCTTCCCCCGCAAATTGCGCAATAGCACCGGCTACCGCTGCCATAGGCCCTACATCGAATTTTTCAGAAGATTCCGCCATGTCCTTAATAATAGGGGGGCTGTTGGCATCTACCGCTACCGGCTTGAAAGAGGTGGCAAAGTGGGGATGTAATGCAATATAACTTTCAATCTGCCCCCTGTATTTGTATATGCATTTCAAGGCTTTGTCTCTCAAGTCCGATGAAGTGCGGATATATAAATCCGTCTCCTTAACCGTCACATTATAAGAGAGCAAATCCTGCTCTTGAACCCAGTTGCGATAAGTCCTTGGTTGATACATAACATTAGAAGTGCAGTTCCATTGCCCGCGGAGGGCAGGCTTTCAAACATAAACCGCAGGCAATGC
Organism: uncultured Dehalococcoidales bacterium; assembly: GCA_964549815.1. Taxonomy (GTDB): domain Bacteria; phylum Chloroflexota; class Dehalococcoidia; order Dehalococcoidales; family UBA5627; genus UBA5627. Next base: position 6,413 of record CAZJVO010000036.1, read on the forward strand.
ACTTGCTGTCATCAAATGCAATTAGTCGTGTTTCAGGGTTCAATTTAAAGGCTTTGGTAGGGCAAACAGTTACGCAGGCTCCACAATGGGTACATCTTGCTTCATTGCGCAGTACATTTTGCCCCAGTGATTGTATTCGCACGCCGGTTTTGGTAAGGTATTTGATTCCTTTATCGTAATTTACCTGGTCGCCGCGCAGCTCAATAACCATCAATCCTTCGGCATCCGGAATGATAGATGCCTTCAGGATATTAAACTCAAGGTCATAATCTTTTATGAGGTGATAGACTATAGCTCTATCGACCAGCCGGGCGGGGAAATGGAGTACTATTTTCTTTGAGACGATCATAAAAACGACCTCACTTAATACAACTAATTGTATGACTATTCTATAATCGGGCGCTCTGTTAATGGTTTTGTTGTTAGTCCGGATTCAACGCCTGGCAATGGTTCAACTGGTTCGGTTAATAGAAACCGCCCGCTTTTTATCCAATCCTTTAATGTATTAGATATTCTTAAAGCGCGTGAATAGCTGGATAGGGAGGCAGTCGGTATCTGTTTTCCCCCTATTTCGATTTTCCCGCTTTTTAAATCAGCATAGCTTACTTCGGCTATAACATTCGAGCTCAGATTAGGATAGTCTGAAGAGTAATCTATAACCGGGGCTATAATATCGGCATCCGTCACAGTGGTATATTCGAGTATCTCTTCTGAAAGTATGGGGATAGGTATGCCGATACCGACAGTAAGAGTGCAGCCATATCCTAACATACTGGTACCGATTAACCACTCGGGATTCATCTGCTTTAAATCCCCGATAAGGGCGAGCGTGCCTGCTCCTCTGGTAGGGATACCCCTTTTGTTTCTGGGGGCGGTCGGATTGTGTTGAGTTCCCTGCCAGGCAATAAAGCCGATTCCTCCTCCTAAAAAGACTCTTGTCCCTATGCCTATAGTCCTGTAATAAGGGTCATTTAAAAGAGGTGATAATTGCCCCGAAGTGGAGTAATTTACGTTTCCCATATTGGGTTTAAGAATTCCCATATAGGTATAAATTACCTTGCCTGACATATTAACAGCCGCATTATAATTCTGATAGGCATTGCGCGGATTGAATAATACTGCCTCGTTGATGTCCCTGATGTTAATCCACGTTTCCAGTTTCTTCCTCGGGTAGCAATCTGTTCCGTATGCTGAAACAGATAGCCGTATGTCCTTACCGGCTACCAGTTCCTCGATAACATGCCCCCCACCATAATTGAACTCTCCAGGATAAATCTTGTTTCTCGGGTCATCATCTGGCAGGGCATTTGCCCCGATAAACAGGTCGGTTGCCGCAAAGGCTGCATAAGCAGGGACATCATTGAGATATGCTCTGCCTCCTCCGAGCTTAATGCGTGGATTCGAATGCCCGATATTGATATAAGCGCCTGAAGAGCACATGGGGCCGAAGGTGCCGGTTGTTACAACATCTACTTCACGAGCAGTTTGCTTTACTCCCTTCTCTTTTGCAATGCCGATGATTTCCTCGGCATTTACCACTACCGCTTCCCCTTTACGTATCTTCTCATTGATTTCTTCGATTGTCTTGGACATCCTGTAGACTCCTCATCATGCATCTCTATCTGGAATACAGAATAAATATTTAAATGATAAACTCTAGCAGATAGCTTGTCAATTGAAGCCTACCTTCCAGTTACAGGTTGCTAACTGCAGGGGTCGGATAAACCCCTCTCGATGAATAAATTGACTTGAACTGTTGTGTATTGCTATCATTTAATCATGAATACACAGAGACTTCCATTGTTCCCAATGAATTCAGGAATAAGCAAAGATGGGCATCTCATCGTTGGCGGATGCGATACTGTCGAACTGGTGAAAGAGTATGGCACTCCCCTTTATCTTTTCGATGAATATACCCTGCGCAGTATGTGCCGTGAATTCAAAAATGAATTTGGACAGAGATATGAAGATACCACGGTAATATTTGCCAGCAAGGCATTTTTGAACCGTGCGGTAGCCAGTATATTAAAAGAAGAAGGTATTGGATTGGATGTCGTATCTGCCGGCGAGATGTTTATTGCAGGGTCGGTTGATTTTCCGGTGGATATGATGTATCTGCATGGCAATAATAAGTCCGTTGAAGAATTGAGGATGGCGTTAAGAAATCGCATTGCGCGTATTGTAGTAGATGGTTTCGATGAACTTATGTTGCTGGGGAAGCTGGCGGAAGAAGCAGGGTGCATCCCCGATGTCTTATTACGTATAACGCCTGGGGTAGACCCGCATACCCATCGGCATATAACAACTGGAGTGGTCGGAAGCAAGTTTGGTTTCCCGCTTTTTGATGCCGAGAGGGCGGTATCCATAGCTATGTCTATGCCTGGCTTGAATCTGGTCGGGCTGCATTGCCATATAGGTTCATTGATTTATGAAACTCAGCCATATGTTGATGCTATCGATGTAATGCTGGACTTTGCAGCCCAAATGGGTGAAAAGCATGGCTTCGAGCTGGAAGAGCTGGATATCGGGGGGGGATTCCCTGTCAGGTATACTGTTAATTCGCCCCCCATCAGAATAGCCGATTTTGCTGAGGCTATAGTGTCAGAGTTAGGTAGCAGATGCCATGCACTGGGTATTCCTGCTCCTGCACTGACTATCGAACCGGGCAGGGCAATAGTCGCCAGAGCAGGTATTGCCCTGTACCGTACAGGAATGAAGAAGGATATTGCAGAATTGAAGCGCTATGTCTCTATCGATGGTGGTATGGCTGATAATATTCGCCCAGCTTTGTACGGTGCAGAATACGAAGCACTGGTAGCTAATAAAGCAGCAGCAGAGGATACGGATACGGTTACAATCGCGGGGAAGTTTTGTGAATCGGGGGACATCCTGATAAAGGAAATAAAGTTGCCTCCTGTATCCTATGGGGATATTATTGCGGTACCTGTTTGCGGGGCATATTGCATTCCGATGTCGAGCAATTATAACGCTTCCTTGAAACCTGCCATCGTAATGGTTAAAAATGGAAAAGGTCGCATTATACGCAAGCGTGAGATGCTTCAAGACCTCATCAGGGATGACCTCTTATAGGTAATAATACAAGGGGCGTAAAAAATGTGGAGGATAATCGGGCAGGATGGCATAGTTTCACTGCTTAGCCGCAGTCTTGAGAAGGATAATCTCTCCCATGCTTTTCTGATTACTGGCCCCTCTCATGTGGGTAAAATGACTCTTGCCATCAATATTGCGCAGGCGATAAACTGTGGAAATGCCGATTCTCCTTGTGACGAATGCGATTCCTGCTTGAAGATAAAGCAGGGTAAACATGCGGATGTTCAGGTGATTTCCCTGGTCTCTGGCAGCGATGAAGAAGAGGGCAAAGCTCGTACGGAGATAAGCATCGATGATATCCGGCAGATGAAGCATACCGTAAGTCTCCCCCCTTTTGAAGGTAAACACAGAGCTTATATTATCGAAGATGCGGAGTATATGTCACTCGAAGCCGCCAATTGCCTGTTAAAAACACTGGAGGAGCCGGCAACGGAGGCGGTTTTTATTCTGTTAACCGCCAATGCCAGTCTTATACCGGAAACTGTCGCATCCCGCTGCCAGACGCTATCTTTAAATCCGATGCCGGCGGCGCAGATAGCGCAGGCGCTGGTTGCAGTCTATCATGTGGACCCTGACCAGGCTTCTATTTTAAGCAGGCTTAGCCGGGGATGCTTCGGTTGGGCTTTATCAGCGGCACAAGATGAGAAAGTTCTGGAAAGCTACCGTGAAAAAAGGGGGAAAGTGCTGGAGGCAATGTCGGCCAGCCTGGATGAGCGTTTCAATTATGCAGGGGTGTTATCGACGCAGTTTGGTAAAGGCAGGGCGTCCGTTTATGAGATACTGGATATATGGCTTGATGTATGGCGGGACGTGCTATTGTTAAGAACAGGGCTTGGATACATTATTAATAATATAGATATAGAAGAGGCCCTGATGTCATGGTCGGATATGCTGGACATCCAGAGCATTCTTGATACAATCAGGGCAATACAGGATGCAAAGGAACAGCTGCAGATGAATGCCAACTCGAGGCTGGTACTGGAAGTGATGATGCTGGATGTACCTGCGAGAATGGGAAATATTGTTAAGAGGTAAGGTAAATGGATAGTGAAAAAGAATTAAATGAAAATAATACGAACGATAATGAATTGCCATCGAGTATTCCTGATGTGGAAGACGGGGTTCAGTTTGGAAAATTAACCCAGGAACCAGTTGAAATTCCCGCAGCAGAGTCTGTTGTGGAATCGGCAGAAGTCCTGATGGTTGATGTTGTAGGTGTCAAATTCAAAAAGGCGGGCAAGGTCTATTCCTTTGACCCTTCAAGTTTTGAACTTAAAATCGGCGATTATGTGGTGGTGGAAACGGCAAGGGGAATGGAAGTGGGGCAGATTGCCAGCGCCGTGGCTAAAGTACCTGATAACTCGGTTAACAAACCTTTAAAACCGGTAATACGCAAAGCTACCGAAGAAGATATGGAGAATATGAAAAAGCTCGAGGCAAAGGAAGCAGAGGCTTTGGCTGAATGTGCTTCTATTGCCAGAAAAATGGAATTACCGATGAAGCTGATCTCGGCGGAGTATAATCTGGAAGGCAATCACCTTACCATATTTTTCGGCGCCGAGGGTAGGATCGATTTTCGCGAGCTGGTACGTGAACTCAGTCACAAGCTAAAAGCAAGAATCGAGATGAGGCAGGTGGGTCCTCGCGATGAGGCTAAGCTTATAGGTGGCTATGGAAGATGCGGGCGCCCACTGTGCTGTGCCACTTTTTTGAGTGAGTTCAACCCGGTGTCCATTAAGATGGCTAAGGAACAGAATTTGCCCTTGAACCCCATGAAAATATCCGGCACCTGCGGCAGATTGTTATGCTGCCTGGGTTATGAATTCGAGCAGTATCGCGATATGAAGAAGGAGCTTTTAAAAGACGGAGAGAATGTGCAAACGTCTATGGGGGCAGCGGTGGTGGTGGGGGGAAATCCCCTTAAGGGGACAGTGTTGCTGGAAGTGGAAAGTGGAGCCAGAGTGGAAATGCCGATGAAAGATTTGGCTTCGGAAAATAAAGAAAAGGAAAAAGAAAAAGAGCAGGAACCGCGCCGACGCAGGAGGAAGCACTCCAAAGAAAAGTAAATCATAAATTAGGGAGGGGCGCACAGGCTCTCTTTGCAGGTAGTATACTTAAAGCTATGGAATATCAGGAAGCAATAGCTATTTTGAAAAACCTGATGAAAAAACACCCGCTTGATGAGAAGGAAAAAGATGCGGTCATGACTGCTCTTGGCGTTCTGAGTTGGGGAGGGCTTTACGAAAGCAAGTTGAAGATGCAGAAAACCAAGCGAGACAAGAGCGCTGAGTGGTAGTTAATATAATCTCTCATTATTCGTGTACTTTTTGTATCTTTGGGCAGAAATTATTCACAGGACAATAGGCAATTATCCCCAGTTAACAAAGGAGACTAACAGGTGTTTTAACAGTTTGCCGGTATCGATGGCAATTCGTGGTAAATCTCCCTCTGTAAATAATATTTTAAAATCTTTTACCTGATAACAGGCGGCACATAACATAACACATAACTTCGATTATTTTCATCGGTAGAGATTACCTTGCCCTCCTGCGTCGTCCTCGCAAAGACATTTTACTTCTCCCGGGACGCTTCTTTCCGGTTGGTCGGGGCGAGGAATAACAAACAAAAAGTCCGATAGCCCTGAGTCTCGATGCATCGTGAAATGATTTATCGCTAAAGAGGCACAGCCCTTTTGAAAATATTGCAGTGACTGTTCGGGGGATGGTGATTCTATACCCTGGGAGAGTCATGAGTTACCTGTTTTCGTATGGTGCCAGGTATTTATCCCATTCCTTAAGCCTTTTCTGATAGTGGCGTGGAATAACAAACGTCAGATTATTTCTGGGTATCGAGGGTTTACTGAGGAGTTTCATATTTGCCTGTTCGGGTGTCCTTCCGGCCTTGCGCAGATTGCAGGGGATACAGGCAGTGGTGGTATTCTCCCATGTGTGCTGACCCCCGAGAGAGCGGGGAATAATGTGGTCGATGGTCAGTTGTTTTTCTGCCTTGCCGCAATA
>CAZJVO010000036.1:12550-13019 GCA_964549815.1 uncultured Dehalococcoidales bacterium
CTGACAAGTATAATTATCCCGATGAAAAACACCGAAGCGCGTCAATTTCTGCTCGGTATGATAAGATCTTTTTACGAAGAAATCCAGCTTTATTACCGAGGGTATGGGGAAGGTATCGCTTGCCGAGTGGATATATCCCCTGCCGTTTTCCAACATCTCCGCCTTGCCCTGTAGCATCAATACGATGGCTCTTCGGGCCTGGCAGATACTCAATGGTTCGTAACTTTGATTAAGTACCAGCACCGGACTATTATACATAGCTTGGGACTCTCAATACTTATCGCTACCTTATTGTAGCGGAAAGTATTGTATAAGAGCAAATCGAGGATATGCGATGTCTGAAACCTTACAGTTTATGGGACACGGGTACGGGAAATGTATCTTAAAGCTTGCAGGATTGACCAGAGGCTATCGGGAGTTGAAATATGAGAATTGGACGCCGTGGTTATCCAGAACAGTCGTGTTATCT
>CAZJVO010000037.1:0-12963 GCA_964549815.1 uncultured Dehalococcoidales bacterium
ATCGAAGAAGCAGGACTTACACTGATAGGCATAAAAATGCTAAAAATGGATGCGGCTCTTGCCGAAAAGCATTATGCCCCCCATAAAGATAAACCCTTTTTCAAGAGCCTGACAAGCTATATCAGCTCTGCACCTGTTGTGGCCGCTGTATTTGAAGGGGAAGGGGCAGTAGACCTTATACGCAAAATAATGGGTGCTACCGACCCTGCCAAAGCTGCAGAAGGAACGATAAGAGGGGACCTGGGTATAGATATCGAGCATAACTCCATCCACGGCTCCGATTCAGCGGAAACAGCTAAAAAAGAGATAGAACTCTTCTTCAAGAAAGATGAGCTTTTTCCCTGCTAAAGCGATAAAATTCAGGGCTTTTTCCATGTGGGGGTTCGCGCTTTCTATCCGCTTAAAGTAAGCCCCCTTTCCTGATATGTCGGGACTCAGCAGAATAAGATTAAATAAGCCGCTCGTCCGGAGCTTATTCAGGGATGAAGTATCGAATAAAATTCGCATGGGCTTATAGCAGGATTATCAGACTGTTTCAATTCGTTTGCCCTATATCTTTTTGCCCTGCGGCAGAGACAGGTTATATCTCTAGAGGGTGTCAGAGTAACACTTCTCCTGAAGCTAATCACCTCGGATTTTTTGGTTGTTTTAGTTTTGTCGCAGATATTACTCAGACAGGCTCCTGGCAAAAGATGTCATGGCAAAACTCCCTTCATCGAACCCGGGGGCGGGGAATTAAGTTTGGTAAGTTAAAATAGAGCTATTGAATTCGTACTATCGGGTTTGCCTGCTTCCACAGCTCATCCAGTCGATAATACTCTCTCTCAGCGGGAGAGAGTATATGAACGATGACATTATTATAATCGATAAGCACCCATCCGGACTCAGGAGTTCCCTCCCTGTGTAAAGGGTACACACTTTCCTGTTTCAAAAGATGTATTATCTCATCGCTTAGCGTATCCATCTGCCTTGCAACATCGCAGCTGCAAAGTACAAAGTAATCTGCAAAATTGCATATCTGTCTTACATCCAGTAAGCTGATGTCTATCGCCTGCTTGTCGCTGGCTATCTCTACGATTTTATGGGCTAAATTTATCGCTTCCAGTGGATACCTCCGTTAACTGATATCGTATCATTATTATAACATAAACAGAAAAACCTCCATAAGGACGGCTAATATGCATTCGCCTTAAGCAGGGAAGACGATGACAGACAGTTAATGTCCGATTTTAAGTGGAATTTTCTCCAACCCCGACTAACCGCTTCAAAACTTACAGCAAATCGATATCGCTTATGTTATACTATCAACATCATGGCTAAGTTATTATTCGGTACGGCAGGCATTCCTATAAGCACCCCTCCCGCCAGCAGCAACGAACTCCAAACCATCAAGGGCATTCAGCGAGTGGCTGAACTGGGGCTGGACTGCATGGAGCTGGAATTCGTAAATCAGGTTTACCTGAAAAAGCCCGATGCCGAGAGGGTTGGTAAATTCGCAGCCGATGCAGGAGTATTGCTGTCGGCACATGCCCCTTATGCACTTAATTTCAATGCCAGAACGCCCCAGAAAATAAGAATCAGCCAGAGCTACTTGATTACCGCCGCCGAAATCGCATATATATGTGGAGCGAAAAGCATTGTCTTTCATCCTGCCTACTACATGGGTGATTCCTCCGAAAAAGCGTATCAAACTATCAAAGCATATCTATCTGAAGTAGTGGAAAAACTTGAGGCCAAGAATATTCACATAACACTCAGGCCTGAGGTTAGCGGCAAAGACAATCAGTTCGGCACCATTGCCGAGATAGCCAAACTATGTGCAGAGCTTAAAAATACTGCCCCATGCGTTGATTTTGCTCACTGGCATGCGCGTACGGGGGCTTATAACTCATATAAGGAATTCGCGTCCATCCTGGACGAAATATCCAGCATACTGGGAGAAGAGGCTCTGAATAATATGCACATACATATTTCCGGCATTGAATACACCTCGAGAGGTGAGAAAAGACATCTACAGTTCGACGAGTCCGATATGCAGTATCTGGAATTGTTAAAAGTACTGAAGGAATACAACATCAGTGGTATGGTAATCTGTGAAAGTCCACTGATGGAGGAAGATGCGCTCCTTTTGAAACGCGGCTTCTATTCTTTACTCTGACTTCGCTTGCTCGGATTTCAATTTATATATAGAAATCTGCTGGGCTTATTCACTTCCGATATTTATCTCGCCTGTCTGCTGTATCAAGACAATACCCTGTCCTCTGCTCTTCAGCCTGTAAATAATCCTCTAATAGTCCAACGCCCGGCGGGTTTCCCTGATGAATTTGCCGACCGAGGCAAAGTTATCATCTTTTTCCATTAATTTAATAATCTGGCTACCGATAATCACTCCATCTGCAAGCTGAGACACCTGTTTTGCCTGTTCGGGTGTCGAGATGCCGAAGCCGACGCACAACGGTTTATCGGTTGCTTTTCTGACATCGGCGACAAAATCATTTATATCGAATTTCATATTATCCCGTGCGCCGGTAACCCCGGTCAGCGATACCATATAGATAAAGCCGCGTGACTTTTGAGCAACCAGTTCTATACGGGTTTTAGTGCTGGTGGGGGATAATAGATAAATCAGGTCGAGGCCTGTTTTCGCAGTGATATTCTCCAGCTCTTCGTCTTCATCCGGTGTCAGGTCGGGGATAATCAACCCGTCGATACCGCTTTGAACACAATTTTTGCAGAACTTTTCAAGTCCGTAATGATAAACCGGGTTGTAGTAGGTCATAAAAATCAGGGGAATATCTGCCTGCTTTCTCAAATCCGCGACCAGGTCGAGGCATTTTTGCGTTGTAACCCCGTTTTGCAGGGCGCAGTAGCTGGCATGCTGGATGGTAACGCCATCCGCCATCGGGTCGGAAAAAGGGATGCCGAGCTCGATAATATCGCAGCCATTTTCAGCCAATAGCGGCACGATTTTTATGGTTGCCTCGATATCAGGATAGCCAACGGTTACATAAGCTATGAGGGCTTTGTGCCCTTTCTTTTGAAAAACCACGTCTATGCGGTTCATCTTGTGCCTCCCAGTGCTTTAATAACGATATCTATATCCTTGTCACCTCTGCCGGATAGATTAATGGCCACAATTTTATCCTTATCCAGCGTCTTTGCCAGTTCGATGGCATAATATACGGCATGCGCAGATTCCAGAGCCGGCATGATGCCTTCGGTGCGACTAAGCAACTGGAAAGCCTCAAGTGTTTGCTTATCATTTACCGCCACATACTTGACGCGTCCTGTATCGTGCAAAAAGCTGTGCTCCGGCCCTACCCCTGGATAATCCAACCCTGCAGATATACTGTGCGTTTCCATAATTTGTCCATTCTCGTCCTGCAACAGGTAGGATTTGGCTCCGTGAAGTATGCCAACGCTGCCGGCACAAATGGTGGCAGCATGTTTACCCGTTTCGATGCCGCAACCGGCAGCCTCACAACCGATAAGCTTGACATCTTTGTCCTCAAGAAAAGGGTAGAACATGCCAATGGAGTTGCTGCCGCCGCCGACACAGGCAACGATATAATCGGGTAATCTTTTGTATTCCTTTAGCATTTGCTCGCGCGTCTCTTTCCCAATTACAGACTGGAAATCCCGTACCATGCGGGGGTAGGGTTTGGGACCAACCACCGAGCCGAAAAGAAAATAGGTATCGCGTGAATTGGTGACCCAATCTCTGATAGCTTCGTTAATGGCGTCTTTCAGCGTGCGACTGCCGCAACAGACTGGAACCACCTCGGCACCCATCTGTTTCATACGAAAAACGTTTAACGCCTGTCTTCCGACATCCTCTTCCCCCATATAAATAACGCATTTTATGCCCAGCATCGCACAAACTGCCGCAGTAGCAACTCCGTGCTGGCCGGCTCCCGTTTCGGCAATAACACGCTTCTTCCCCATTTTTTTTGCCAGCAACCCCTGCCCCAGCGCATTGTTGATTTTATGAGCACCTGTATGCAGCAGGTCTTCCCTCTTCAGAAGGATTTTAGCTCCGCCGCAGTATTTGCTCATGCTTTCGGCATGGTATAAGGGTGTCGGCCTTCCCGAATACGCCCTTGAAAGATGCTCAAACTCCTCCCAGAAATCGACGTCCCTCAGTAATTTTTCATAGGTATCTTCGAGTTCATCGAGTACAGGTATAAGTGTCTCGGGGACGAAACGTCCACCATAGCCTCCGAAATATCCATTCTTATCTGGTTGCATATTGTCCCTCCTTGTATAAGGTGTATTTTAACTGACGAATTATGGATTTATTATCATCGTCGTTCATGGATGAGTCCCGACATATCGGGATGAAAGGGCAGAGCGACAATTGTTCTAGATTAAGATTTACTCCTCTGTCTTTCTAGCGGCATCTATGAAAGACTTAATTTTATTTGTATCCTTACCCCCGCTGGTTTCCACACCGCTGGAAACATCCACTCCCCACGGGCGGACAGTTTTTATCAGTGCATTTACATTATCAGGCGTCAACCCACCGGCAACAATCACCGGATAGGTTGAGGCGACTTCTTTAGCTAGCGTCCAGTCGAAAGTCTGCCCCGTACCCCCGAAGTAGTCGCCTTTCTGTGTATCCAGCAGAAACACCGGCCTGTATTTCAGGGATGTTTTATATCCAGCCTCTATTGCCCCGATAACCTGTTCGAAATTGCATCCATCATATATATGGATAACCTTTATAATGGGGAATTCGATGTCTTTACAGTAATCCCAGTTTTCGCTGCCGCTTAGCTGCACATAATCGAGATTACAATAGCGGGCGATTTCGTTCACTTCAGATACAGGCATATTTACAAAGATGCCTGCTATAAGTGGCCTTTTTGCAATACTGCGGATAACCGCCGTAATCTGCAGAGCTTTTTCAGTTTCTATCCGGCGTTTGCTCAGGGCAAAGACCAGCCCTAAAAAGTCCGCACCTGAAACAGTTGCTGCTACCGCATGTTCGACCTCAGTTATGCCGCAAATCTTGATTTTCGTCATAGCAGTTCCCTCATTTTGATAGATATGTTTTGGCTGGAGACCAGAGCTTCACCAATCAGGAAATTGGTTACGCCACAGGACTGTAATTCATACATGTCCTCTTTACAGCCGATTCCACTCTCGCTGACGACTATCCTGTCATCGGGTATCAGCTTCTTGAGCTTCATAGTCAACTTAATATCTGTTTTGAATGTTTGTAAGTCACGGTTATTGATGCCTATAATCCTGGCATTGCTTGCCAGAACAGCCTCAAGTTCTTTTTCATTGTGCACCTCCACCAGACACTCCATCCCCAAGTCATGGCTTAAATCGAGCAGATATTTCATATTCGATGGGGATAGAATTGCCGCTATCAGCAGCAGGCAGTCGGCACCATATGCACGTGCCTGAAAAATCTGGTAGGGGTCGAAGATAAAATCCTTCATTAACAGGGGTGGCCGGTCTTCGGCTAGCGCCTCCCTGATTTCCTTGAGATAATCCAGGCTGCCCAGAAAGTATTCGGTTTCCGTCAGCACCGAAATAGCGGCAGCGCCGCTTGCAGCATAGGCTTGCGCTATAGCTACAGGATTGAAGTTATGGCAGATGATACCCTTCGACGGCGACGCTTTTTTAACCTCGGCTATCAGTTTGATATTATTGCCGGATAATGCCTGAGACAGCGATTTTGCAGGCGGCTGGGCAAATGCCAACTCATTCAGTTTGTTTAAAGGCAAGCTGTGTTTAATATCTTCCAGTAATGTTTTTGTATTTTCGACTATTTCATTCAGTATCATTTGATTATTCCTCTTGATATATTTTTCCTCATCCCAGGTGGCTGAATCCCGCCAGGTCGGGATGAAGCCATGACAATTTGGATTCCGTTCGCCACGTGCTCCGACTTGTCGGGAAAGGGTCGTGCAAGAGGGATTCCTTTAGCAGTTATTACTCACCTCAATCATCTGCTCCAGTTTCATTTTTGCGGAACCACTATCGATAACTTCTTCAGCCAGTTTAAAGCCTTCTTTCAGATTTTTAGCAATGTTGCCGGCAACCAGAGCTGCAGCGGCATTTATCAAAACCACGTTCCGCTGGGGTATTTTTTCTCCGTCCAGTATGCGCCTGAGCAGTCGGGCATTCTCCTGTGCGCTGCCACCCTTGAGGCTCACAGCAGAATCTTTAGAAAGCCCAAAGTCTTCGGGTGTCACATAATAACAATTAACCTCACCGTTATTTACTTCACAGATGTGGGTTTGCCCGGTAATTGTGCACTCGTCGATGCCGTCTTCGCCGTGGACTACCAGCGCATGTTCACACCCTAGGCCTCTCAACACCAGCGCCAATTTTTCCACCAGCGCATCGTTGGGAACACCCAGAACCTGATATCTGGCTCCTGCTGGATTGGTCAGCGGTCCTAGAATATTAAAGACCGTGCGGATACCGATTTCACGACGTGTGTCGGCCGCATATTTCATAGCAGGGTGAAAGGTGGGCGCAAACATAAAACCGATGCCTGCTTCTTCCATACATTTCTTAACCTGTTCGGCATTCAATTCTATTTTCACTCCCAGGGCTTCCAGCACATCCGCGCTGCCGCACTGGCTGGACATGGCACGGTTGCCATGCTTGGCTACCTTAATTCCCGCCCCGGCGGCAACAAAGGCAGCGGCAGTGGATATGTTGAATGTCCCGGCACAATCCCCACCGGTGCCGCAGGTATCCAGCGAGGGCTGATTAAAGACGACCGGAATAGCTTTGACTTTCATTGTCCTGGCCAGCCCGATAATTTCGTCTGCCGTTTCCCCTTTTAATCGAAGAGCGGTGATGAAAGAAGCAAGTTGAGAAGGCGTAGTTTCTCCACTCATGATTTCCTCCATCACGGCGGATGCTTCATCGATAGTCAAAGACTCATTTTCAACCAGTTTTTTGATAGCTTCCTTAATCATTTTTATACCCTCACTTTGCTTTGATTAATAAAGTTTTCCAGTAATCTGATGCCGTTTTCGGTCATAAAAGATTCGGGGTGGAACTGTATGCCTTCGACAGCATATTGCCGGTGTTTAAGCCCCATGATTGTGTCTTCATCCGTCCAGGCTGTTATTTCAAGGCAATCCGGCAACCCGTCCCGGTAAACCACCAACGAATGGTAGCGGATGGCGGAGAATGGGTTGGGCATCCCTTCGAAAATCCCCCCGCCATTGTGGTGTATCAGAGACGATTTGCCGTGCATGACTCTCTTTGCTCTGCCTATTTTCCCCCCGAATACATATCCGATGCACTGGTGTCCCAGGCATACTCCCAATATCGGCAGTTTACCGCTGAAATGCCTGATAACGTCGTTCGAGATACCTGCCTGCAGCGGTGTATCCGGGCCAGGTGATATGACAATCCGCTCCGGTTTAAGCTTTTCGATTTCTGGTATAGTAATTTTATCGTTGCGTACTACCAGAACATCCTCTTTCAGTTCCCTGAGATACTGCCAAAGATTATAGGTAAAGCTGTCGTAGTTATCGATGAGTAATAACATATTCCCTCCTCCTTAAAGCCCTGCATTGCTTTCGGCCTGGGTTACTGCCTTAAGCAAAGCACACGCCTTATTCATGGTTTCTTCGTATTCTTTATCGGGGATGCTGTCATAGACGATGCCGCACCCCGATTGCACGTAGGCAATGTTATCTTTATAAACGATAGTTCTGATGGTGATTGCCATATCCATATTCCCTGTAAAAGAGATGTAACCAGCAGCACCCGCATATGGGCCCCTTTTTTCGGGTTCCAGTTCGGTAATGATTTCCATGGCGCGGATTTTGGGTGCGCCCGAGACCGTCCCAGCAGGGAAACACGCTCTCAGAGCATCGAAAGATGTCATCTCTCTGCTCAACTTACCCTGTACATGAGTTACCAGGTGCATTACATGCGAATAGCGTTCCACCGCCATCAATTCGCTGACTCTGACCGTTCCCGGCTGGCTGACCCTGCCGATATCGTTGCGTCCAAGGTCTACCAGCATGATGTGCTCGGCACATTCCTTCTCATCCTTTTTGAGTTCTTCTTCCAATCGGACATCTTCGGCTGGAGTTTTCCCTCTGGGTCTGGTCCCTGCCAGCGGGCGCGTCATAACATTCCCGTCTTCGACTCTTACCAGTATTTCAGGCGATGCGCCGATAATCTGAAAATTACTGAAGTCCAAAAAGAACATATAGGGTGAGGGGTTGATGGTACGCAGTGAACGGTACAGGTCGAACGGTGCGGCATTTGTAGATTGCGAAAGGCGGTGCGAGATAACCACCTGTATTACATCGCCCGCAGCGATATGCTCCTTTGCCTTTAAAACGCTCTTTTCGAATTCCTCTTTGGAGAAGTTGGATGACATCTTTCCGGGGGTGCTTCTGGATTTGTCGATATTGCCGCTGCGGGGAGACAGATTCAGTGGCTGGGCAAGCCTCTTTTCCAGCTCATCGATGCGGCAGATAGCCCTTTCATAAGCAGTTTCTATGTCAGCTTCATCGAGATTGGCATAACTTATGATTTTTATATGGTTGGTGGCATGGTCAAATACCAAAAAAGTATCCGCCAGCATGAAAAACGATTCAGGGAGGTTAATGCTATCGTTGGCGGGAGAGGGAAGCTTTTCAAATCGGCAGGCCGCTTCATAAGCCAGGTATCCGACAGCCCCGCCGCAAAACCTGGGCAGTCCCTCGATATTTACAATCTTGAACTGCCCCATTTCTCGCGAGATGACTGCAAGTGGGTCAATATTATCCCTGCCATATGTGGATATCGTCTTGCAGGGTTCTGTGCCGATAAAACTGTATCGAGCGACGCGTTCGCCGCCCTCAACGCTTTCTAAAAGGAACGAATATCCGCCGCGGTTAATCTTGAGGAAGGCGGAGACAGGCGTCTCCAGGTCAGCGACCAGTTCGTGATACACGGGCACCATGTTGCCCTGTGATTTTAACTCTTTGACTTCTTCCAATGTCGGGTGGTACATGGTAAAACCTCCGAAAATAAATGACCTCTCGCCCTAGGGGCGAGAGGTCTATCTTCGCGGTACCACCCTAATTAATTGCAATAATGCAACTATCTCTATCAGGTACGGCTTACTCAGCGATACCCTGAGCTTCGTTAACGGTGCTCTCTCCGTCAGTACCTACTTGCTTTCGCTTTCGGGTGCAGCTCCCGAGTCCATTCAACCCCTGCGCCAGCACCGACTCACACCTTCCTCGGCTCTCTGAGCTTCGCTTGGAGTTTACTCGTCTCGTTCTCAGCCTTTGTTTATTATATTGTTTTTTGATTATAGAAAAATAATAGGGGGGTTGTCAAGGGCAATTTAAATGGCTGTCAACTGCCGCAGTTGATAGCCCTGAACAATATGAAGTGCCATTGCTCAATTGCCTTAGTGCTTATCCCCGATGACGGTCTGGACATGATTTGCCCTGACATACGCTTATCTGTTTCTCTCGGTAATAGTATTTTCAAGGTAGCTATTCCATCCTCATTAATAAACTTACCTCGACCTTACGGTCGGGGTATTCATGTTAGGTGAATATAAAAATTATGAGTCCATTCGTTACTGTAACATTTTTGCAGGTTTTGGTTGAAAAGATAAAAGATACTCCCTCATAATTTAATTTGGAAATTAAAAAAAGCAAAAGGAGGTCTCCCCAAAAACCCGTGCGTTTTATGTATACAGATATTTCTGTTATAATATAAGGTAATTAGAGTAACATATAAGATGTTCTGCCTGTATCTTCATTCCCGAACGAATATATAATCGTATCTCTATAACATTTTTGAGGTAAATGATGAAAATAAACTGGAAGCGCACTATTATAGTCTATACAACTATAATTTTGATTGCCCTGTTGTTTGCCACCTTCATTCTCCCCTCTGATGCAACTCCCCAGGAGATTTCTTTAAGCGAAGCTATCACCATGTCGCAGGAGAACAGGATAAAAAGCATCGTGATACAGGATAATCAACTGATTATCACCGACGATAGCGATATGAAGTATATAACATATAAAGAAAGTAATGTCAGTATTTACGAAATAGAGGGATTTGTTCTCGACGGTGTGGAAGTAAAGATAGAGGGTGGAGGAATCGATTGGGGAAGCCTGCTAAGTTTGCTAATTCCATTGCTGTTCTTCGGGTTTTTGATGTTCTTCCTGTTCAGCCAGGCTAAAGGCGTCAATAATCAGGCAATGAATTTCGGCCGTTCCAGGGCGCGTATGTTTTCATCTAATACACCTACGGTAACCTTCGATGATGTTGCCGGTGTTGACGAAGCTAAACAGGAGCTGCGTGAAGTGGTTGAGTTCCTGAAATATCGTGAAAAATTCCAGGCTCTAGGGGCACGCATACCCAAAGGCATATTATTGGTAGGACCTCCCGGAACTGGTAAAACACTGATGGCAAGAGCTGTAGCCGGCGAGGCCGGAGTTCCATTTTTTTCCATCAGCGGCAGCGAATTCGTCGAAATGTTCGTCGGTGTTGGGGCATCACGTGTACGAGACCTCTTCGACCAGGCAAAACGCAATGCTCCATGCATAATTTTCATAGATGAAATAGATGCTGTAGGACGTCAGCGTGGTGCAGGTCTTGGCGGTGGACATGACGAAAGAGAGCAAACACTTAACCAGATACTCGTAGAAATGGATGGCTTCGATACCAATACCAGCGTCATAGTCATAGCGGCAACCAATCGACCCGATATTCTGGATGAAGCGCTGCTAAGACCGGGGCGTTTCGACCGCAGAATTACACTTGACCGCCCGGATATCGTCGGTAGAAAGGCAATTTTGAAGATACATTGTAAAGGCAAACCACTGGACCAAACCGCCGACCTGGACTCTATAGCCAAGCAGACAGTTGGATTCAGCGGCGCCGACCTTGCCAATCTTGTCAACGAAGCAGCAATCCTGGCTGCCAGACGCGGTAAGAAAGCTATCGGCATGGCGGAATTGGAAGAATCGATCGACAGGGTCATTGCCGGCCCTGAGAGAAAAAGCCGTAAAATCAGCCCCAAAGAAAAAGAAATTACCGCTTATCACGAGGCAGGACATGCGCTGGTTGCTCGAATGTCACCCAATGCCGACCCCGTTCACAAGGTATCCATAGTAGCCAGAGGTATGAGCCTGGGGCATACCAGACAGCTGCCGACAGAAGACCGATATTTGCTGACACGTTCGCAATTTAAGGATATGATGGCAACCTTACTCGGCGGGCGTATCGCCGAAGAAATCATCTTTGGAGAAATCAGCACCGGGGCTTCGGATGATATACGCCGAGCCACAGAACTGGCACACAAAATGGTAACCGAGTACGGAATGAGCGACAAGGTGGGCATACGCACATTCGGAAACAGGCAGGAAATGGTTTTCCTCGGGCGTGAGATTTCCGAACAGCGTGATTATGGCGATGAAATTGCCAATATTATTGACGAAGAAGTTAATAACATACTGCAGACGGCTTATAATACCGCCAGAGAAATTTTAATCAATAATAAAGACCGCTTAATACATATCGCTCAGCGACTGATAGCTAAGGAAACTATAGAGTCGGATGAGCTGGAAAAGCTGTTCACGGAACCGCTGGGGACAACGGAAACAGAGCCTCAGGAATCTGTTGGTATTGAATCTGAACCTGATGCCGTCCCTGCGAAATCCCCGGCGACAAGGGTAAGAAAGAATATTCCTGACCTGATGCCCCAACCTAAACAGGCACCGGGCACAGCATAAAAGAGGGGTTATATTAAATGGTAGAAATTACTAAGAACATCATACCCATTCAAGATGTAATTAACAGCGTCAGAAATGATGCCAGCGGTGGAATTATCGCCTATATAGGACTCATTCGCGATAATTCAAATGATAAAAAGGTTGCTTCGGTCGAATACGATGACGCCGATGGCAAATCTAAATCCAAGCTGGAAAAAATTGTCAAAGATGTTAAGGGGAAATGGCCTGTAAACGATATGGCAATCGTTCACAGGGTGGGGAAACTGAATGTCGGCGATAACAATGTGGTCATTGCCGTATCCACCGGACACAGGCAGGAAGGTTTTGCTGCCTGCCAGTATGCCATCGATAAATTCAAAGAGCAGCTCCCCACCTCAAAGAAAGAAACCTATACCGACGGGACAAGCACGGATTATAAACCAAAAAATTAATATTTAATATTTCGCATGATATTTATAATCGCCCATTCTTTAAAGGATGGGCGATTTTTTTGCCCTTACGGGATAAAAACAGAGAGACCTCTCCATAAGCAAAAACATGATAGAGCACGCCACCCGGCATTATATCAGGCTGGGATAAAAGTGCAAAAAGAGAGCTGGGACGTTCTCTCTGGCGTAATGCCTGCATAGAATAATTACTATCCTGATAAAAAGGTATATGCGGACGACCATTAGTCGTCCTTACGGAGGTATATGATGGAATAAATGATAGAGACCGTTTCGTCATTGCAACGATGGGAGAAATAAGCCTTCCCTTGGGGGAAGGTGGCAGACCGATGTATCGGGATGACGGATGAGGATCGATTTGCAGTACACAGCATCCCCGACAAAGCGAAACTCGTGAGATAAGCGGAATAAGAAAAAGCCGTTCGTGTCCTTTCCCGATATATCGGGACTCAGGATGCATGGATACTGTCGAACCGTAAAAGCTAATAAATGATAATTCTATGACTTCCCTCATCAGGCTCTCTTCGTTCGCCAGCTTCCCCCAGGGGAAGCCTTTTTTGTGTCCCGATTTTATTGTGATGTCATCCATCGGGATGACGGATGAGGGAGAAATCAGCTTTAATGATATGAAGTATTACTTATTGCGCTCAACCACAAAATCAGCCAGAGCCAGTAAAGCCTGGCGATTCTTGTTATCCGGTATGTTCTTCAGATTCTGGCATGCCTTTTCACTGTACTCGGAAGCTATCCTGTAGCAATCCTCGATTATGCTGGAA
>CAZJVO010000038.1:0-5998 GCA_964549815.1 uncultured Dehalococcoidales bacterium
ATACTTTAAATGGTATATGCCCTTATTATATCAAAATAATCCGAAAGCTTTTTGCAAGATTTTTCCGGGCGCTGCTGCACCCATAAATGTACACTAAAGCCTTTCCCTGTCGGGAAGTGACTTGCCAGATTTATCGGGTGGGGCGGATGAGGGTATTGGAGTAACACGCAATAACCCCTCCTCCCCGGATGTTGAGTTCCAGCAAGCGAAAACTAAATCCAAGGTTATCGGCCCGACGCATCGGGACTCACGAATTCAGCATGACATTATAAACCTCACCCCTTCGATTCCCCTCTCCGCAGGCAGAGAGGGGAAGGACGATAGTTATAATATTGTCATTCTGAATCCCGATTTATCGGGATGAACGAAGAATTAGGGGAGGGGTTTAAAGACGTCATTATTGCCTCCACCTTAGATGCCTCGTTCGACCACCACGAACTCAGCATGACAGATACATCAAATTGTCATTCTGAAATCACAAAGGGTGATTGAAGAATCTGTGGTGGGGTAAAAAAGACGAATAATCCCCACCCCAGATGTTTCGTTCGACCACCACGAACTCGGCATGACAGACGCGTCAAATTGCCATTGCAGTCCCGACAAGTCGGGAAGAAGCAATCACTACAAAGCCACTTAATTATCCCAATAGCTGATATCGCTGATAATTATAGTAAAATCCAATTTTATTTTCCGTTTAGATGGGAAGTATCGTTCAACAGGGTTAAGACTGCTCCTCGCGTAACGTTATCCACCACCGTAAGTGAAGCAATATCTATTTTGAACTGCCACCATTTATTTATATCGATATCCAGCAGAAGGCACAGGATAATTCTTAAGCAGCCTGAATGCGTTACAACCAGAAAATTCGAGCCTTCATCTGGTTTCTTCAACTTATCTACAAAGGACTGCATTCGGATGGCAAGGTTACCGAGATTTTCCCCTCCAGCAAAGGTGAAATCAAAAACAGAGGGGTCCCAATCAGGGAAGACCTCTATTATCTCTTTATATGTCTTGCCTTCCAGTTGTCCGAAATCCATTTCGACCAGTTCAGAAAGCGTCATAATATCGACGTTTCGGTCCTTATTAACTACCCTCGCTGTTTCCAGGGCTCTTGCCAGTGGACTGACATATATTTTGTCGATTGGTTCGGATGATAACCGCAAAGCCAGATTATTCGCCTGTTGCATTCCCGTTTCGTTCAAAGGAACATCTATACGCCCCTGATAGCGCCTTGCCTTATTTAAATCGGTTTGCCCGTGCCTGACCAGATATAACTTCAAAATAATGCTCCAATACTCCCTAAAAAACAATCGAAAGCAGAAGCGGCACCACGATAAGCGCTGCCGCTTCGTTTACCTCTTTTAGAGTACCATAAATATCGCCGGTTAAACCACCCAGCCGTGATTTGAAGAAGGCTCCTGCCAGAAGAGTCAGTAAACCGCTGATTGCCATAGCAGCGGCTCCCCGCCAACCCCCCAGTAAAATAGCTGCTGCCAGCGTGATAGCGGTAGCCACCATCAGCCTGATGTTATTCGAACCCTGCTTAAATGCTTTCCCCACCCCTTCTTTACGTGCATAGGGGAAGATAGCTATAGCCAGGACCATCGCCCAGCTTCCGAGCAGGGGAGCTAGCAGTAACACGCTCAATGCCAGATTGTCATATAGCGAAGCCATGGCGACAAATTTGACCAGTAACAGCAAGCCGACTCCCACCACTCCGAAAGCCCCCGTATGGCTGTCCTTCATAATCGCCAGCCGTCTTTCCGGGGTACTTCCTGCCAGCCCGTCGCAGGTATCGGCAAGCCCATCCAGATGCATGGCGCCGCTGATCAGCACCCAAAAAATGAGTGTCAGCGCAGACGTAACGGCATCCGGGAATAACTCTCCCAATCCCCAGTAAACAAGAAATACGAATAAACCGATAAGCAGTCCGACCACCGGGAAAAAGACGAGGGAGGAAGCGATTTCCCGCTCTTTCGGTTCCCTTTTAAAGGGTGCAGGGATTATGGTGAGGAATTGCAGCGCTATCCAGAATCCCATACAGAACTAGCCCTCCGCACCCTTATCGGAAACACCTGCCTCATCGAAGGTTTTCATCTCCCTTAATATCTTTACAGATGCTTCGACCAGAGAAATTCCCAGAGCTGCCCCCGTGCCTTCTCCCAGTCGCATTCCTAAATCCAGAAGCGGAGTCAGCTCCATATAATTCAGCATAACCCGATGTCCCCGTTCCTCTGAAAGATGCGAGGCAACAAGATAATCCTTTACCAGCGGAGATAGTTTGTATGCAATCAGTGCCGCTGCACCGGATATGAAGCCATCGATAACCACGGGAATCCGATTGGCTGCTGCTCCCAGTATAACACCCGCCAGCCCCCCGATTTCAAATCCGCCGACCTTTGATAAAACATCGATGCCGTCCTTGCCATCGGGGTGATTGATATCTAAAGCCCGCTCGATGACCGCGATTTTATGCAAAAGCTGTTTATCATCGATTCCGGTTCCCTTTCCTGTTACTTCCGCTACAGGCCTGCCGGTAATTGCCGCACAGATGGCGCTGGCAGCGGTGGTATTGCCGATTCCCATATCCCCGGTGCCTACTATATCCAGCCCCTTCGCAATCTGGTCTTCGATTACAGCAATCCCGGCCTCGATAGCGTCGGCGGCCTGTTTGAGGGTCATCGCTGGCCCTTTTGCCATGTTGGCGGTCCCGAAGCCGATAGACTGGCACTCAAGCAAGGGATGCGGCTCGAAACCGCCGATAACACCCATATCTACCACCACTACCCGTGCCCCCACATGACGCGCAAAAACGTTGACAGCGGCGCACCCGCTAAGGAAGGGAAATACCATTTGACGTGTTACTTCCTGTGGATAAGCGCTGATACCTTCCTCCGCTACCCCGTGGTCGGCGGCCATAACTACAATAGCACTGTTATCTAATGTGGAGGTAATACAGCGGCGCATGCCGGCTATCCTGACTGATACATCCTCCAGCTTGCCAAGGCTCCCGCGAGGCTTTGTAAGCGAATCCTGGCGTTTATGGGCAAGCTCGATAATATCTTTATCGGCTGGTTCGATTTTATTCAATATTTGCGATAGTGAACTGCTCATTTTATTCCTTTCTGCGCATTCGTTTGTTTATACTTTTATTTATGTCCATTTCCGTTATGATTCCGGCTCCCCGTGACCAGCGTAACAGGGAGCTTATTGATGGGATGTGTAGATATACACACATCGGCGCCATAGACCTGCTTAACATTGAAAGCCGTAACCACCTCGCAAGGGCTTCCCTCGGCAAATATACGACCCCCATCGAGCATGATAATCCGGTCGCAGTACTGGGCAGCCAGATTGAGGTCATGTAAAGCCGCCAGGACCGCCAACCCCTCGCTTTTGCAAAGTCCGGAGATGAGTTCCAGCGTTTCGATTTGGTAGTTTATATCCAGATGAGATGTCGGCTCGTCCAACAGTATTATCTGCGGCTGCTGCGCCAGCGCGCGGGCAATCGTCAAGCGCTGTCTTTCACCGCCCGACAGCTCTCCGGCACGTCGTTCGGACAGATGCGCGGTATCGGTGAGTTCCATAGCTTTTATGACGATATCGATGTCTTTTTGCCCCTCATACCGAAGAAACCCCAGGTGGGGGGTCCTTCCCATCATCACTATTTCGAAAGCGGTAAACGCCTCTGGCAGGGAAGCAGCCTGAGGAACCACGGCAATACAGCGTGCAATTTCATTCTGAGGCAGTTTAAGCAGCGATTTATCATCTAGCAGGATATCGCCCCCCACCAGCGGAATCACCTTCGTGATGCCCTTTATCAGGGTGGACTTGCCGCACCCGTTGGGGCCGACGATGCCGAGCACTTCACCTGGAACGACTTCCAGGCTTATGTCCGACAAAACCGTCCTGTCGTCATAACCCAGTGTTACATTTTTTAATGATAGCCGGTGCATATCCTTCCTCCCTTCTTTAAAATACCGCTCTTTTTTTCATTCTTAAAAGATACATGAAGAACGGCGCTCCGAAGAAAGCGGTAACAATGCCCAGTGGTATCTCGGTAGGGGATAGCAGCGTTCTGGACAGGAGGTCTGCCAGAATCAGGAAGATGCTGCCGCACACGATGGAAAGGGGCAACAGAAAACGGAAATCCGGCCCCCATATCAGGCGAACGGCATGAGGAATAATGATTCCAACAAAACCAATGATGCCGCCGAAACAAACCGCCGCAGCCGTGATTAAAGTAGCTGCTATCAGCAGTATTCGCTTGGTCATTTCGACATTGATGCCAAGCTGCTGTGCCTGGTCTTCATCGAGCTGCATCACGTTCAACGGACGGCCGAAAAAACAGATGAAAAGCGTACCCAGAGTGATAATCGGGGCGGCGACCCATACCTGGCTCCACTCGGGAGCCGAGAATCCGCCCATCAGCCATGAGGATATGCCATGCAGGGATTCGTCACTGGTTATCAATAAATAAGATGTGATGGCCGATAAAAAAGCGCCCAGGGCAACTCCTGCAAGTATCAGCGTGGTCATCGGCAGGCTTTTCCCCACCTTGCCCAGCGAATATACCACGAATACCGCTCCCAGACCGCCGATAAAGGCAAATACGGATACTATGTTCAGGCTCCAGAACTCACTGCCTACCGGAATCAGAAAACCGATGACGGCACCCAGCGCCGCTCCCTGCGAAACACCCACCAGGTAAGGGTCTGCCAGAGGGTTGCGGAAAAGCCCCTGGTAGGTAGCTCCGGCTACAGCCAGCGCCGCCCCGGAAACACCCGCCAGAATAACCCGCGGCATACGTATGTCCATTACAATCGTTTCAATATTACCTGTCCATGTTTCCGGTATATTCAGAAAGGGAATCCTGGAAAGGATGATGCTGACAGCAGTAGCAAAAGGAACCTGGCTGCTTCCGGTGTTCACCGCTATGACCACAACGATTAACAGGATGATAATCAGGCAGACAATGGCAATCAGCCGGCTTTTCCATTTTACTGGAGCGGCAGTATTCCTGTAATTTGTCTTCTGCTCTTCAATCATTATTCCGCCTCAATCTATAAAATAGACAAACAACACCAGCCCGGAAAGGATTTTGCATTTTCCAGGCTGGATAGCTTATTCGATTAATCCATCATTACCTAAGAGAACAACTCAGGATACAGTAATTTTGCGTACAACTCCAGGGCATCTACTATGCGTGGCCCGGGGCGGCAAACGATGTCGGAATCCACTATGTAGATGGCATTATTGATAAAGGCATTGGTTTGTGCAAACGGCGAACTCTCAGCCCGAACATAGTAATAAGAGGTCTCGGAACCATGGTCGGAGACAACCGTAATCACATCGGGATTGCGGAACACTGCCTGTTCAAGGTCTACCTGTACATCGCTGGCGGCAATATCGCTGAAAATATTGACGCCACCTGCCATTTCGATAACTATGTTCAGGAAGGAATCCTGTCCTACAGTCCACAGTGGGTCGTGCCAGGTGATGTGCAAGATGGTTGGCTTATCTTCCTGGCCGATATTAGCTGCCGCAATAGTATCGACGACGGCATCGATTCTGGTCTGCAGTCCGGCAACGCCTTCGATGGCGACATCCATATTGCCGGTTATTTCACCAATAAGAAGTGTATTGTTCAGAATGTCATCCATATTTTTAGAATCGATTATGATAACCGTCATGCCCAGCGATTGCAAATATGCAGCATCCCCGGTTATAACCTGAATTATATCTGCCAGAACCACGTCCGGGTCGAGCGATACGATTAGCTCTACGTCCGGGTCATAATATCCGCCGATGCTGGGGACTTCGCTTGCTTCTTCAGGATAATTGCAGTAGTCAGTTCTGCCGATTAGCTTATCGCCGGCATCGACGAAATAGACCATTTCTGTAATGCTGGGAGCTAGCGATACAATGGAATCGACCGGCCCTTCGAAGGTATAAGTAATACCAGCATCATCGGTAACGGAAATCAACTGCACTGTTT